>JAQGMU010000631.1 GCA_028292195.1 Ramlibacter sp.
GGGCATTGTGGAGGTGAAGGGTGACAGGCGATTTCCGGCACGGGAAATTCGCCAGCCGCCCGGCAGCGGAGAGTGGAGTGCAAGTTCATGGTTCTCCTCGGTGGATTCGGGCGGCTCGTAAGCCGCCCGTTTTTTTGGGTCGCGCGGCCGTCGCGTTTAGGCGACATTGGCGCCGCCGCTGGTGTTGCGACCGCCCCCTTCCATCGCTGCCGGAGCGAACTTTTGCTCGCTCCCCCGCACAATTTGACAAGAGCCGCGTTGTAACAAAGCATTGCTATTGCAACAAAGATACGTGCGTGGCATTCTCAGCCGAGCAGACAAATGACGGAGCGCGCAAATGCAAGAACGGATGCAACCGGGGTTGGGGATGGCCGGCAAGGCCAAGGCGGCGGACACGCACGCCAGTGAGTTCCTGACCTTCCGGCTGGGCCAGGAAAGCTACGGCATCGAGATCCTCAAGGTGCAGGAGATCCGCGGCTATGAAACGCCGACGGCCATCGCGAACGCGCCGGCCTTCATCAAGGGCGTGATCAACCTGCGCGGCGTGATCGTCCCCATCCTCGACCTGCGCATCAAGTTCAAGCTGGGCCAGGTCAGCTACGACGAATTCACCGTCGCCATCATCCTGAACCTCGCCGGCCGCGTGGTCGGGGTCGTGGTCGACGCCGTCTCCGACGTGCTGACGCTGTCGTCCGAGGCCATCCGGCCGACGCCGGAGTTCGCCTCGGCGACCTTCGACACCAAGTACATCACGGGGCTGGGCACCATCGACGAGCAGATGATCATCCTGCTCGACATCGAGAAGCTGATGACCGGCGCCGACATGGCCCTGGTCGACGGCGCGGTGCACTGAGCGCCCCGGACCCGGCTGCTGGAGACGACGCGATGCACAGCGACGCGCAACGCCTGACACCGGAGGCCCGACGCGGTCCCGTGCGGCGCCTGGAGGACCTGCTGCGGCAGATCACCATCCGCGAGCGGCTGATCTTCACCTTCGTGATCCTGCTGCTGCTGATGCTGTCGGTGGCCGCGGTCGGCGCCTTCCAGATGCAGGAGATCGAGCGCGCCGGCAGCGCCGCCGGCGGCGCCAGCCGCGGCCTGAGGATGCTGGCGGTGGCCTGCGTGGCGAGCGCGACGATCCAGTTCTTCTTCTGCTACCTCGTGATCGCCTCCATCGTGCGCCCGGTCAAGGTGGCGATGAAGAGCGCGCGCAGGGTCGGCCAGGGCGACCTGTCGGTGGAACTTCGTCCCGACGGCCGCGACGAGGTCACGCAGCTGTACGTCGGCCTGAACGAGATGACGCAGAACCTGAAGGCGCTGGTCGGCGAGGTGGCGGGCGGCGCCCACCGGGTTGCCGACACCAGCGCCCAGATTGCCCAGGGCAACCTCGACCTGTCGCAGCGCACCGAGGAGCAGGCCAGCACGCTGGAGGAGACGGCCAGCTCGATGGAGCAGCTCACGAGCACCGTGTCGCAGAACGCCGATACGGCGCGGCAGGCCAACCTGCTGGCGGCGGCCGCCTCCGAAGTCGCGCGCAAGGGCGGCGAGCTGGTGGAGAAGGTGGTCAGCACCATGGACGGCATCTCCGACGCATCCAGGAAAATTTCCGACATCATCAGCGTGATCGACGGCATCGCCTTCCAGACCAACATCCTGGCGCTGAACGCCGCGGTGGAAGCGGCGCGCGCCGGCGAGCAGGGCCGCGGCTGCGCGGTGGTCGCCGCCGAAGTGCGCAACCTGGCCCAGCGCAGCGCCGCGGCGGCCAAGGAAATCAAGGGCCTGATCCAGGCTTCGGTGGAACGGGTGCAGGCCGGCGGCCAGCAGGTCGACGCCGCGGGCCACACGATGGTGGACGTGGTGCTGTCGGTCAAGAAGGTGAGCGACCTCATCGCCGAGATCGCCGTGGCCAGCCAGGAACAGAGCGCCGGCATCGGCCAGGTGAACACCGCCGTGGCCCAGATGGACCAGGTGGTGCAGCAGAACGCGGCCCTGGTGGAAGAGGCCACGGCCGCCACCGAGTCCATGCGCGAGCAGGCCGAGGGGCTGCTGAAGATGGTGGCTCGCTTCGAACTGGGTACCGCGGCGGTGCTGCCGCGGGGCCGGACCGCACCCGCCGCGCCGCGCGCGGCCCGGCCGGTGAAGCTGCAGCCCGTGCGGATCAAGGAGCTGCCTCCCGCCTATGCCCAGGTGCTGAAGGCGGCCCAGCGGCAAACCCTGGCCAAGGCGCCGGGCGACTGGAAGGAATTCTGAAGCCGCGGCCATCACGGCGCGGCTGAATGGATGTGCGCCCCCAGCGCGCGATTGGCGAGTGGACGGAATTTCAGGCAATTCAACACGTTGAGGAGAGCGATATGAGCAAGAGCATCAAGTGGGCCGCGGCCCTGCTGGCCGGCCTGGCCCTGGCCAGTGCGGCGCTCGCCGCCGACGAAAAGCGCGTGACGCCCAAGGAGGCCGAAGCCATGGTCAAGAAGGGCGTCGCCTACATCAAGGCCAACCCGCGCGACAAGGCGATGGCCGACATCACCGAAAAGACCGGGCAGTTCGTGGACCGCGAGCTGTACCTGACGGTCTACAAGCTGGATGGCACCGCGGTCGCCCACGGCGCCAACGCGAAGTTCGTCGGCAAGAACATGATCGATCTGCGCGATGCCGACGGCAAGGAGCACATCCGCGAGCGGATGGAGATGGCCAAGACCAAGTCGACGTTCTGGCAGGACTTCAAGTTCCTGAACCCCGTGAACAAGAAGATGGAACCGAAGTCGATGTACTGCGAACGCAGCGACGATCTCGTCGTCTGCGGCGGCATCTACAAACCCGCTTGAGTCCCGAAGAAGACGAGGCAGGGGGCGGACCGGTTCGCGCACCCCTTCCCACCCCACCGTTGGAAGGAATCCCATGAAAGTCTGGCACAAGATCCTCGTCGCACCCGCCGTCGCCATCGCCTTCCTGCTGGCGCTGGGCGCGGTGTCCTATGGCATGCTGACGCGGCAGAACGCGGCGCTCGAGGAGCTCGCGCGCGGCCGCATGACGGCCTTCCAGGTGGCCGCCGACGCCTCCCAGGACATCAGCGAGGTGCACTCGAACGTGTACCGCCTGTTCACCTGGATCGCCAACCTGAAGGAAGAGCAGATCAAGAAGGTCAACGACGAGGCGCGCCAGAAGATCGACCTGGTGACCAAGAGCCTGAGCGACCTCAAGGCCAACGGCCAGCTGACCGCCGCCGAAGGCAAGCTGGTCGCCGAGGTGCTGCCCAAGATCGCCAAGTACAAGAAGCTGATGGACGACGCCATCGACCTGAGCACGGTCGACGTCGGCACGGGCGCCATGGCGATGCAGGCGGCCGACATCCAGTTCCAGGGCATCGTCAAGGAGATGGACCAGCTGGTGCAGCTGGAAAAGGCCCTGGCCCAGGAAAGCTACGACAGCGCCACGACAGCCTTCCGCGCGGCGCTGGGCTGGCTGGCGCTGATCGTGGCCGGCGCCGTCGCGGCGGCGGTGGCGCTCGCCCTGTTCATGAGCCGCGCCATCGTGCGGCCGCTGCAGGTGGCGATAGGCGCCGCCGACCGCATCGCCAGCGGCGACCTGACCGGCGACATCGAAGTGCGCAGCACCGACGAGACCGGCCAGCTGCTGCAGGCGCTGGCCACCATGCTGCAGAGCCTGCGTGACCTGGTCGGCCAGGTGTCCGGCGGCGCCCACACGGTGGCCGACACCAGCGCCCAGATCGCCCAGGGCAACCTGGACCTGTCGCAGCGCACCGAGGAGCAGGCCAGCACGCTGGAGGAGACGGCCAGCTCGATGGAAGAACTCACCTCCACCGTGACCCAGAACGCCGACAACGCGCGCCAGGCCAGCCAGCTGGCGGTGGGCGCCTCCGAAGTGGCGCGCAGGGGCGGCCAGGTCGTGGGCCAGGTGGTGAGCACCATGACCGGCATCTCGGACTCGTCGAAAAAGATCGCCGACATCATCAGCGTGATCGACGGCATCGCCTTCCAGACCAACATCCTGGCGCTGAATGCCGCGGTGGAAGCCGCGCGCGCCGGCGAACAGGGCCGCGGCTTCGCCGTGGTCGCCGCCGAAGTGCGCAGCCTGGCGCAGCGCAGCGCGGCAGCCGCCAAGGAGATCAAGGGGCTGATCGGCGAGTCGGTCGGCAAGGTGGAGGCCGGCACCAAGCTGGTGGACGCCGCCGGCAAGACCATGCAGGAGATCGTCGTCTCGGTCAAGCAGGTGAGCGACCTGATCGCCGAGATCGCCGCGGCCAGCCAGGAGCAGAGCACCGGCATCGGCCAGGTCAACACCGCCATCACGCAGATGGACCAGGTGGTGCAGCAGAACGCCTCGCTGGTGGAAGAGGCCACGGCCGCCACCGAGTCGATGAAGGACCAGGCCCGTTCGCTGCTGCAGACGGTGGCCCGCTTCAACCTGGGCGCGGCCCAGGCGGTGCAGGAAGTGGCGATCAAGCCCATCGTCACGCGCGCGCCGCTGCGGTCTTCGATCCAGGCCCGTCCCAGCGCCAACCTGCCGGCCTTCGAGAAGGCCGACCGCCGCCTGGTGGGCAACGGCGAGTGGAAGGAATTCTGAGCGTGCACGCCCGCGCCGCCAGCACGGTTCCCGCAACCTTGCCCATGGGTCTGGACGCGGGCGCCGGCGCCGCGGGAATGCTGAACGACCGCGACTTCGACACGGTGCGCGAGCTGATCGCCCACTACGCCGGCATCAAGCTCAGCCCGCAGAAGCGCAACATGGTCTACAACCGGCTGCTGCGCCGCCTGCGCGCCTGCGGCACGGCCAGCTTCGGCGACTACCTGGCGCTGGTGCAGGCCAGGGATTCCAGCGAACGCGAGGCCTTCGTCAACGCGCTCACCACCAACCTGACGGCCTTCTTCCGCGAGCCACACCACTTCGAGCTGCTGGCGAGCCACGCCCAGGCCCGGGCCGGCCAGCGCCAGCCGCTGCGGGTGTGGAGCAGCGCCTGCTCCACCGGCGAGGAGGTGTGGTCGATCGCGATGGTGCTGCGCGAAGCCGGCTGCGCCGCCGACATCGTCGGCACCGACATCGACACCGAAGTCCTGAAGACCGGCAGCGGCGGCGTCTACCGCGCCGACCGGGTCGAGGGCATGGCGCCCGAGCGGCTGCGCAAGCACTTCCTGCGCGGCACCGGCGCCAACGACGGACTGGTGAGCGTGCGGCCCGAGCTGCGCACCGGCGTGCGCTTCGGCCAGCTCAACCTGCAGTCGTCCGCCTGGCCGGCGCAGGAGCGCCACGACGTGATCTTCTGCCGCAACGTCGTGATCTATTTCGACCGCGAATCGCAAAATCGCCTGCTGGCGCGCTTCGCCGACCTGTTGCTGCCCGGCGGCCTGCTGATGGTGGGCCATTCCGAAAGTTTCCCGGCCGCGCACCCCGGCTTCCGCTCCTGCGGCCGCACGGCCTACGAGCGCCTGGCCGGCCCCTGACCAGCGAGCCGCAGTACCCGTGCCCGAAGCTTCCACCCCCGTGCGCTATTTCGACCGCGAGTTCCAGGTGGACGCGGTCAAGATCCTGCCCGGCCAGTACCACGCATCGTTCGGCCCCGGCACCATCACCACGGTGCTGGGCTCCTGCGTCTCGACCTGCCTCTGGGACCCGGTGGAGCGCATCGGCGGCATGAACCATTTCATGCTGCCCGGCGACACCGCCGCTCCCAGCGCGACCTGGACGGCCTCGGCCCGCTTCGGCGTCTACGCGATGGAAGTGCTGATCAACCAGATGACGCGCCTGGGCGCCGACCGCCGGCGGCTGGTGGCGAAGGTGTTCGGCGGCGCGCGGGTGCTGGCCGGCTTCGACAAGCTGGACGTCGGCGCCAAGAACGCCGAGTTCGTGCTGGAGTTCCTGAAGGTGGAAGGCATCCCGCTGGCGGCGCAGGACCTGCTGGACGTGCACCCGCGCAAGGTCCACTTCTTCCCCGCCACCGGCAAGGTGCAGATGAAGCGCCTGCACGTGACGCCCAACGACACGGTGCTGCAGCGGCGCGAGCGCGACTACCTGTCGGAGCTGTCCGGCAAGTCGGGTGGCGGCGACATCGAGATCTTCGCGCCTCCAGGATGATCCGCGTCCTGGTCATCGACGACTCCGCCGTCATGCGCGCCTTCCTCGGGCGCGTGGTGGCTTCGCAGCCCGACATGGAGCTGGTGGGTGCATCGCCCGACCCGCTGCTGGCCATCGACCGCATCCGCCGCCAGCCGCCCGACGTGATCACGCTCGACGTCGAGATGCCGCGCATGAACGGCCTCGATTTCCTGCGCAACCTGATGGCCATGCGGCCGCTGCCGGTGATCATGATCTCGTCGCTCACGCGCGAGGGCGCCGAGACGACGATGCGGGCGCTGGAGCTGGGCGCGGTGGACTTCTTCCCCAAGCCGGCCAGCTTCGACCAGCTGGAAAGCGGCGCCCAGGAAATCGCCGACAAGATCCGCGCCGCTGCCGGGGCCAAGGTGGTGCGGCATCGCCGCGGGCCGGTGCCGCCCAGCGGCTTCGCGCCGCTGCCGATTGCGCAGCGCACGCTGACCGGCCCCGCCGCCCAGCACCGCGTGATCGGCATCGGCGCCTCCACCGGCGGCGTCGAGGCGCTGCGCGACGTGCTGACCGGCCTGCCGGCGACCATGCCGCCGATCCTGATCGCCCAGCACATGCCGCCCGGGTTCACCGAGACCTTCGCCCGCCGGCTCGACGCGCTGTGCGAGATGGACGTCAAGCAGGCCGAGGATGCCGAGGTGGTGCGCAACGGCGTGGCCTACATCGCGCCCGGCGGCCGCCACCTGATGCTGGTGAAGCGCGGCACGGGCTACCAGCTGCGCGTCACAGACGAACCGCCGGTGAACCGGCACCGGCCTTCGGTGGACACGCTGTTCCGCTCGATCGCCCGCGCCGCCGGCGGCCAGGCGATCGGCGTGATGCTGACCGGCATGGGTGCCGACGGCGCCGACGCCATGGTCGAAATGCGGCGCATGGGCGCCCGCACCATCGCGCAGGACGAAGCCACCAGCGTGGTGTTCGGCATGCCGCGCCAGGCGATCGCGCTGGGCGGCGCGCAGGAAGT
>JAQGMU010000643.1 GCA_028292195.1 Ramlibacter sp.
TGCTGCTCGATTCCCCGCTGCTGGGCGGCTGGCGCGCCACCGCGCTCGGCGCGATGAAGCACACGCCGCTGGTGGGATCGCTCTCGCCCGGCGCCATCAGCCGTCGCCGTCGCAACACGTGGCCGACGCGCGAGGACGCCCTGGAGCACCTGCGCCACAAGAAGGCGTTCGCCAGATGGGACGGGCAGGTGCTGAACGATTACGTCACCCACTGCACCCACGAGGCCGACGGCCAGCGGGTGCTCAGTTTCGACCGCGACGTCGAGACCGCGATCTACAACACACTTCCCGACAACATGGACCGCCTGCTGCGGCGCCATCCGCTCAAATGCCCCGTGGCTTTCATCGGCGGGCGCGCGTCGCAGGAGATGAAGCAGGTCGGCATGGCGATGACAGGGCAGGTCACCAAAGGTCGCATCATGATGCTCGATGGCAGCCACCTGTTCCCGATGGAAAAGCCGGTGGCGACGGCGGCGGCGATCGAGTCCGCGCTGCTGGCGCTGTGATGGTGGGGTCGCTTGCGCGAACTCACCCTACCAATCCAGGCCCACCCCGACCCTGTGATGGTGGGGTCGCTTGCGCGAACCCACCCTACGAATCCAGGCCCACCCCGACCCTGTAGGGTGGGTTCGCGCATGCGACCCCACCGCTACACCCGAGCCCCCTGCCCCAGGCCCAGCGTCGAATCCATCCCCCAGCTGCCGACCTTGGCCGTGGTGGCCATCAGCCGCTGCACCAGCAGCTGGATGAACACCTTGTCGAAGCGTTTCTGCAGGTCGTCGGACGCCTGCCGCAGCGCCGCGTTCGGCACTTCCAGCACCACCACGTCGCTCTCGGCGACCGCCGTGGCGGTGCGCAGCGGGTTGTCCGGCTGCAGGTAGGCCATCTCGCCCAGCGTCACGCCCGGCTCCAGCGTCACCAGCTTCCAGCTGTTGCGGCTGACGGTGATCCTGCCTTCGAGGATGACCAGGAAGGAATCGCCCGGCGTGTTCTCGCGCATCAGCACCACGCCGCGCGCGTGGTTGTGCACGTGGCCCAGGCGCAGGATCTCCCAGAGCGCGGCGTCATGGAAACCCTCGAAGAACTTCAGGCTGCGCATCTGCACGAAGCGCTCCGCATCGTTGTCCTGCGGCCGCCGCAGCGGCAGCGTGCGGTGCACCTGCACCAGCGCCTCGGCAAAATCGGCCCATTCGGCATAGCGGTGGCGCGGCTTCTTGGCCATGGCGCGCAGCACCACCTGGTCCAGCTCGCGCGGCAGGTCGGGGCGCAGCACGCTGGGCGGCGTCGGGTCCTCGGTGCCGATCTTGTAGAGGATCGCGTACTCGCCCTCGGCCTCGAACGGCCGCTGGCCGGTGAGCAGCTCGTACATCACCACGGCCAGCGCGAACATGTCGCTCTGGTGGGTGAGCGCCTCTTCGCGCACCTGCTCCGGCGACATGTAATAGGGCGAGCCGATCAGCCCCAGCATCTGCGTCGTCTCGCCGCGCACCGACATCGCGGTGCCGAAATCGGTGACCTTCACGTTGCCGTCCGACTGCAGCATGATGTTCGCGGGCTTCAGGTCGCGGTGCACCAGGCCGTAGCTTTGCGCCTGGTGCAGCGCGCTGCAGCACTTGTAGGCGATGTCCAGCACCTGCGGCGGCGGCAACAGCTTGTCGCGCGCGGTGAAGGCGGCCAGCGTCTTGCCCTCCACGTACTCCAGCACCAGGTAGGGCGGATCGGCGTCGTCGTCGGCGTCGAGCAGCCGCACGATGTGCGGGTGCCGCAGGTGGCCGGCCAGCAAAGCCTCGTTACGCAGCGTGCGGCGGTAGTGCGTGGCCTGCTTCTCGTCCTGCAGCAGGTGGCCGTGGATCTGCTTCAGGGCCACGTAACGGCTGTGGAAGGGGTCGAACGCCAGGTAGACGACGCTGCTGGCGCCGCGGCCGATCTCGCCCTCGATGCGGTACTTGCCGATCAGTTTGGGAATGGCGGCGGCGGCGGGCATGGGAGGTACAGCAGCGGTTGGCCGGATGTTCGCTGATCAGGAGGCGGGCGGCAACGCCTTTCGTTGCAGTTGTTGCACTGTTGCAGTGCAGCATAAACGCGCCTGTCCTACAGGCGCGAGACGACTGCGCCCACACTGCTGGGCCTCCGGCGCCCCAAAATCGGACCATGCCCTCCACCTCCCCCGCACTCGCGCCCTTCCAGGCTCCGTCCCTCGCCCTGCTTGCCGCGGAGCCGATGCGCGCCCTGTTCGACCTCTTTTCCGCCCGGCTCGGCCAGCCTGAGCCGGTCGCGGGCGACGGCCATCCGGTCATCGTCTACCCCGGCCTGGGCGCCGGCGCCTTCACCACCACGCAACTGCGCAGCCACCTGAAGAACTGCAATTTCGCCGCGCACGACTGGGACCTGGGGGTGAATACCGGCCCCGAAGCCGATTTCGATGGCTGGCTGGCCCCGCTGATCGAGCGGGTCGAAGCGCTGCACGCCAGCCATGGAAAGCGCGTCAGCCTGGTCGGCTGGAGCCTGGGCGGCATCTATGCCCGGGAGATCGCCAAGCTGGTGCCGCATGCGGTGCGCCAAGTCGTCACGCTCGCCACTCCGCACAGCTCGCTGGGCGGCGGCAACCATGCGGGCACCTTCTTCAAGATGCTGGGCGGCGACACCTCGCGCCTCACGCCGGCACTCGAGGCACGCCTGCGCCAGCGGCCGCCCGTGCCCACGACTTCGATCTACAGCAAGAGCGATGGCCTGGTCAGCTGGCGCGGTTGCCTGGAAAGATCCGCGCCCGACGTGGAGAACGTGGCGGTGGAGGCCAGCCACCTGGGCATGACCTCGCACCCGGAGGTGCTGCGCGTCGTGGCCGACCGCCTGGCCCAGCCGGAAGGCGCGTGGCGGCCCTACCGGGCGCGGCGGATCGGGCGGCTCAAGCTTGCCACTGCACCCAGCCGGTCAGGCCGGTAAGCAGCACCACGACGCCGAAGGCGATGCGGTACCAGGCGAACGGCGTGAAGCTGTGGCTGGAGATGTAGCGCAGCAGCCAGCGCACGCACAGCCAGGCAGCAACGAACGAAAACAGCAGACCGACCAGGAACATCGGCACGTCCGCGGCCGACAGCAGGGCGCGCTCCTTGTACAGGCTGTACGCGCCGGCGCCGATCAGGGTCGGGATCGCCAGGAAGAACGAGAACTCGGTCGCCGCCTTGCGCGACAGGCCCAGCAGCATGCCCCCGATGATGGTGGCGCCGCTGCGGCTGGTTCCCGGGATCAGCGCCAGGCACTGCACCAGGCCCAGCTTCAGGGCGTCCAGCCAGTTCATGTCGTCCACCTCCTGGACCCGCACCACGGCCTGCTGGCGGCGTTCCGCCCACAGGATGATGAAGCCGCCCAGGATGAAGGTGGTGGCCACCACCACCGGCGTGAACAGGTGCTCCTTGATGATCTTGCCGAACAGCAGGCCCAGCACCACCGCCGGAATGAAGGCCACCAGCACGTTGAGGCTGAACTTCTGCGCCTGTTTTTCGGTCGGCAGCGCCACGATGGTGCTGCGGATCTTCTGCCAGTAGACCAGGATCACCGCCAGGATGGCGCCGGTCTGGATGGCGATGTCGAACACCTTGGCCTTCTCGTCGTCGAAGTGCAGCAAGGCGCCGGCGAGGATGAGGTGGCCGGTGCTGGAGATCGGAAGGAACTCCGTCAGTCCCTCGACGATGCCCATGATTGCGGCCTTGGCCAGCATGACGAGATCCACGTGCGCTCCTGCGAAAGAGGCGGATTATCGCTGGGGTTTCACCCCAGCCTACGGGACCGGCGGCCCGCACGCGCCGTAGGCTGGGGTGCAACCCCAGCGCCCCCTGCTGCCTCAACGCCGTAGGCTGGGGTGCAACCCCAGCGCCCCCCTGCTGCCTCAGCAGCAGAACTTGTCCGACAAGCCCTGTCGGCATCCCCTGCGGGTCCTTGCGTACGGAGCCTACAGGCAGGCCGCGGCGCACCCGCAACCATTGCCCCCATGAAAATCATTCACCTCCTCCACGTGGTCGTAGCCCAGGCCTTCTACCGCTGGGCGATGTCTGAGATCAATCCGATGCACCCGGACGTCCCGAAGATCGTTCGCCGGCAGCAGGAGCTGAACGAAAAATATCGCCGGATCTGGTCCCGCCAGATGACGCCTTCGATGTAAGCCCCGCCTTCCTGAGCTGATTTCGCGGCCCCCGGGGCCGCATTTCGCGCCGCCCGGCCGCCATTTCGCGGCGCCCGGCGGCCGCTTCGTCGCAGCAGGCTCGCCCCGTTTCTTGCCAACCGCCAAAGTGCGGTCACGCCAAGCAAACGGAGGCCGCCATGCAACTCACTCCCCTCATCGCCGTCCACATGAGCGCCGCCCTCGGCGCCATCGCCATCGGCCCGGTGGCGCTGTGGGCCCGGCAAGGCGCGAAGCAGCACCCCAAGCTGCACCGTGCCTTCGGCTACGCCTGGGTCACCCTGATGGTGGTGACCGCCGTTTCGGCCCTCTTCATCCGCGACCGCACGCTGCCCAACCTGGCCGGCTTCACCTTCATCCACATCCTGGTGCCGGTGGTGCTGTTCGGCCTGTTCGGCGCCTTCTGGATGCTGGCGCACGGCAACGTGCGCGGCCACCGCAAGATCATGCAGCGCCTGTATTTCGGCGCCTGCATCGTCGCCGGCGCCTTCACCCTCCTGCCCAACCGCTTCCTCGGCCAGCTCGTGCTGGGCCAGTGGCTCGGGCTCGTCTGATTCCCTTCCCTCACCTACCCACAGGAGCCCCTGCCATGTTGATCCAGCTCGTTGCCCACCACCCCGAAGCCCTGGGCACTATCGTCCGCCGCACGCCCATCTGGGTGTGGGGCCTGCTGGCCGTCCTCACGGCGCTCGGCGCCAGCCAGTTGCGGGCTCGCACGGCGGGCCTCGTGCGGGTCTCCCTGATGCCGCTGGGCATGACCCTCTTCTCGATCTGGGGCACCGTCACGGCCTTCGGCGCCTCGCCGCTGTTGGCGCAGGCCCTCGCCGTGTGGATCGCCGCCGCGGTCGTGGTGTTCGCCCTGGTGGTCCGCACCCAAGCCAACGCCCGCTACGACGCCGCCAGCCGCACCTATGCCATCCCGGGCAGCGTGATTCCGCTGGCGCTCATTGCCGGCATCTTCATGGTGAAGTACACCGTGGGTGTGGAGCTGGCGATGGCGCCGCAGTTGTTGCGCGACACGCAGTACGCGCTGACCGTGGCCGCCCTCTACGGCGCCTTCACCGGCATGTTCGTCGGCCGCGCCGCCCGCCTGTGGCGCCTGGCCTACCGCGCCCCGGCCACGCTGGCCGCCGCCTGACAACCTATCGTCCAAGGAGAACCGCCATGCACCGCCACATCACCGACCCGATCGAACGCCAGGCCCGCCGCCGCGCCGGCGCCAAGCTGGGGTGGTACATCCACGCCGGGGTCTACCTCGCCGTCAACACCCTGCTGGCCATCCTGTCGTCCATGGGGGACCGCTCGTGGGCGGTGTTCCCCGCGGTCGGCTGGGGCCTGGGCCTGGCCATCCACGGCGTCGTGGTGTTCCTGGCCACCGGCGGCGGCGGCCTGCACCAGAAGATGGTGGACCGCGAACGGCAGCAGCTGCTGGCACAGCGGGATCCGTGGTGAGCCCGGTGCTGCGCCGCCTGGCCGCCCTGCTCGCCCTGGCGCTGGCAGCCGCCGGCGCCGATGCGGCGGTGGGCCTGACGGAGTTGCCGACCCAGGGCGACGACGGCCCGGTCACGGTGTTCTATCCGACCAAGGACGTGCCGGGCCCGGTGGTCCGCGGGCCCTTCCACTTCCAGCTGGCCTGGCACGGCGCCCCGGCGCGTGGCAACGGCCGGCTGGTGGTGGTGTCGCACGGCTCCGGCGGCGCGCCCTGGACCCATGCGGCGCTGGCGAGCCGGCTGGCCGAAGCCGGCTTCACCGTGGCCCTGCCCGAGCACCGCGGCGACAACTGGCACGACCACGCCGACGTCGGCCCGGCCAGCTGGAAGCGGCGCCCAGTCGAAGTGTCGCGCGCCATCGATGCCGTCGCCGCCGACGCGCGGCTGGCCCCGCTGCTGAAGCTCGATCGGGTCGGCGTCTTCGGCATGTCGGCAGGCGGCCACACGGCGCTGACGCTGGCCGGCGGCCGCTGGTCGCCCGCCGCGCTGATGAAGCACTGCGACGCCCACCTGGACGACGACTTCCCCAGCTGCGTCGGCCTCGCGCTGCAATTGAGGGGGGATTTCCTCGATGGCCCCAAGAAGTCGGTGGCGCGCTTCGCCATCCACCACAAACTGGACGACGCCACCTGGTACACCCACACCGACCCGCGCGTCGCCGCCATCGTGGCCGAAGTGCCGTTCGCGGTGGACTTCGACCCGGCCTCGCTGGCCCATCCGCGCATGCCGCTGGGCCTCGTGCGCAACGGCCGCGACGCCTGGCTGGCACCCGCCTTCCACGTGACCCGCGTGCTGCAGGCCTGCGCCGGCTGCACGCTGGTGTCGGACCTGCCCACCGCGGGCCACGGCTCGCTGATGGAGCCGCCGCCTCCGGGCCTGACCGGCGCTGCCGCCGCCCTGCTCAACGACCCGCCCGGCTTCGACCGCGCGCTGGTGAAGACTGCGCATGCGCGTATCGTGGCCTTCTTCGTCCAGCACCTGCTCCCCTAGAATCGATCGCGATGCCCGAACAATTGAGCCCGGAACAAATCGACCGCCTCGCCCGCAAGCGCGCCGGCGCCAAGATGGGGTGGTACGTGCATGCCACCCTGTACGTGCTGGTGAACCTGTTCATGGTGGCCAGCTCGTACTACGGGCTCCGCCACCGGCCCTGGTCGATGTACCCGGTGCTGGG
>JAQGMU010000645.1 GCA_028292195.1 Ramlibacter sp.
GCGACGCCTGCGGCCAGGCAGCCGCGCGCGCCGCGGAGATGCTGGCGGCAGACGGGTCCAACGCGGCGGCCCTGGAAGACCTGCAGCGCCAGCTGGCCGGGGCGGCCGATTGCGCACTGGCCACCGCGGCGGCGCGCTGGCTGCGCTGCGTGCTGCAGTATTTCCCGGCGGCGCCCACGGGCCGCGCGGCCTGAGGCAGCGTTCCGCTACAGTGGGCGCATGCAAGCGCGCCCCGGACTCGACGTCGCCGTGATCATGCGAAAGGTGCACAGCAACAACCGCTGGCAGCCCTGGCGCTGGGAACTAGCGGAAGTGGTGCCCCAGGAGCAGGCCTTCGGCAGCGAGCCGCGGTTGCTGCTGGACTCCGAAAGCGAGAAGCGCTGGCTGTACCCGAACTTCCGGGTCGAACTGTTCCGCGATGACGCCGAGGGCTACTACCTGAACTACACGACCGATGCGCCGTGCTGGTTCGTGCTGTGGCGGATGGAGGAAGAGCCGACCATCGCCTCCGAGCCGCTGGCGCGCCCGGCCATGGTGAGCCTGAGCTACCACGATGCCGGCCGCTGGCTGGACGCGCAGGAATCCTGCGAACAGGTGCCGGCACCGCCCGAGGTGGTGGCCTGGATGCGCGAGTTTGCCGAAGCCCACTACGTGCCGGAGCCGCGCAAGCGCCAGCGGCCGGAGAGTTTCAAGCGGCTGGAGGACAGGTTCGGCAACCCGGCGAGCATCAGCACCGGCAAGAAGCGGGGTGGGGGCGGCCATGAGTGAGGGCTTTCTCGGGCGCTGGGCGAAGCGCAAGGAAGCGATTCGCAAGGGCGAAGAGATTGCGGCTGAACCGGCGCCGCTGCCCTCACTCCCGCCCTCTCCCGCAGGCGGGACAGGGAGCGAAGAGGAAGCCCTGGCCGCTGCGCCTGCCCAGCCGCCGCTCACCCTGGAAGACACCAAAGACCTCACCCTCGAGTCCGACTTCACCCGCTTCACCGCCTCCGGTGTCGCGCCCGAGGTGAAGAACGCCGCGCTGAAAAAGCTCTTCGCCGACCCCCACTTCAACGTGATGGACCGGCTGGACACCTACATCGACGACTACTCCAGGCCGGACCCGATCCCGCCGGAGATGCTGCGGCAGCTGGCGAGCGCGAAATTCCTCAAGATGTTCGACGAGGAAGAAGAGGAAGAAAAACCCCAGCCCCGGGAGAGTGCTGAGGGAGCCGCGGCGCCAGCCGTGGCACAGTTGGAGCCGACCAGTGATCTGCCCGGTCCCCCGCCGGGCGCCAGCAGTACCGACGATGCCGACCCTGATTTGCGATTGCAACAAGACCATGCCCCTGGACCCCGCGGCCCTGGGCCGGGCCCTGCATGAAGACCTGACGCTGCACTCGACGCTGTGCCGGCGCGAAGCCGGCGCGTTCCAGCAGGCCGTGAAAAGCGGCGAGGACGTGGTGGTCGCCTGCACCCAGGAAAGGCGGCTGTTCGCCGAGCTGGGCCAGCAGACCGAGGGCACGGTCTCGCCGATCAGATTCGTCAACATCCGGGAAACCGGCGGCTGGAGCCGCGATGCACGCAGCGCCATGCCGAAGATCGCCGCGCTGCTCGCGGCCGCCAAGCTGCCGGAGCCGGAACCGGTTGCGACCGTCACCTACAAGAGCGCCGGCCGGCTGCTGGTGATCGGCCCGCTGGAAGCGGCCGAGCGCTTCGCCGCCATTGCCGGCGACGTGCTGGACGTCACCATCTTCGCGCGCGGCGGCGCCGGTGCCCAGGAGCGCCGCTTCCCGGTGGTGAGCGGCAGCATCCGGGCCCTGGACGGCTGGCTGGGCGCGTTCCGGCTGGAGTGGGCGCAGGACAACCCGATCGCCCTGGACCTCTGCACGCGCTGCAACGCCTGCGTCGTGGCCTGCCCCGAAGACGCGATCGGCCTCGACTACCAGGTGAACCTGGACGCCTGCAAGAGCCATCGCGCCTGCGTCAAGGCTTGCGTCGTCGCCGGCGCCATCGACTTCGGCCGGGAGCCGGTGACGCACACCGACAGCTTCGACCTGGTGCTGGACCTGCGCGAGCAGCCGGCCTTCCTGCGCCATGCGCCGCCGCAAGGCTACTTCCACCTGCCGCCCGACCAGTACGGCGGCCCGGGGGCGCTGGCAACCGTGGTCAAGCTGCGCGAACTCGTTGGCGAGTTCGAGAAGCCGAAATTCTTCGCCTACAAGCAGAAGCTCTGCGCGCACAGCCGCAACGAGCAGGTGGGCTGCAACGCCTGCATCGAGATCTGTTCGGCCGAAGCCATTGCCAGCGACAAGGCGCGCCAGCAGATCAAGGTCAACGCCAACCTGTGCGTCGGCTGCGGCGCCTGCACCACCGTCTGCCCGACCGGCGCGTTGACGTACACCTATCCGCGGCCCGCCGAGCAGGGGGCGAAGATCAAGACCTTGCTGGCGACTTACGAGCAGGCGGGGGGCACCGCGCCCATCCTGCTGTTGCACAGCCAGGAGCGCGGGCAGGCGCAGGTGGAAGACCTGGGGCGGGCAGCGCGCCTCGGAGCCGCCCAGGGCGCGCCGGCCAACGTGATCCCGCTGGCACTGTGGCACGTGGCCAGCACTGGCCTCGACCTCTGGCTGAGCGCGGTGGCGCAAGGTGCGGCCCACGTCGCCGTGCTGACGACCGAGGAGGATGCGCCGCAGTACCTGGACGGCCTGCGCACGCAGATGGAGGTGGCCGAGGCCATCCTGGCCGGCATGGGCTACGCAGGCAGCCACTTCAGCCTGCTGCAGGGCCGCAACGCGCCGGACCTGGACCAGGAACTGCAACTGCTGGCGCGCCGGCGCGGTGCGGTGCCCGCGCAGCGGGGCCGCTTCGCCGCCACCCCGGAAAAGCGCAGCACGCTCACGCTGGCGCTCGAGCACCTCGCCGAACAGGCGCCGCTGCAGCCTGAAGCCATCGCACTGCCGGTGGGCTCGCCCTTCGGCAACATCGTCGTCGACCAGGACAAGTGCACGCTGTGCCTGAGCTGCGTGGGCGCCTGCCCGGCGAGCGCGCTGCAGGACAACCCGCAGCTGCCGCAACTGCGCCTGGTGGAAAGCAACTGCGTGCAGTGCGGGCTTTGCGAGAAGACCTGCCCGGAGAACGCCATCACGCTGCAGCCGCGCCTGCTGCTCACGCCCGGGCGCAAGGAAGCGCGGG
>JAQGMU010000022.1 GCA_028292195.1 Ramlibacter sp.
GTGCTGCCGCAACGCTTCGCCCCGGCGCCGCCACCGGACGACCCGCGCGCCGGGCCCGGCACCGTCTACAGCCGGCTCGCGCTGCTCGACGCCGACGGCCGCACCGTGGTGGCGGGCAAGGTCACCGGCGCCTTCGACGACCTGGTGCGCGAGCCGCTGGTGGTCTACGGCCGCACCGTCGGCTACCTGGCGCTCGCGCCGCTGGATGGCGTGGGCACCCGGGCCGACGAGGCCTTCATCGGCCGCCAGTCGACCTTCCTGCTGGCGACGGGCCTGGTGGGCCTGGTCGTGGCCCTGCTGCTTTCGGCCCTGCTGGCGCGCCGCTGGCTGGGCGCCCTGCAGTCGCTGGCCGGTGCCGCCCGCGCGGTGGCCGACGGCAAGCTGAACGTGCGCGTGCCCGTGGAAGGCGACGACGAAGTGGCGCAGCTGACCGAAACCTTCAACGCGATGGCGGCGCAGCTGGGCGCCATCGAGCAGTCGCGCCAGCACTGGCTGGCCGACGTCGCCCACGAGTTGCGCACGCCGATCGCGGCGATGCGCGCCGAGATCGAGGCGCTGCAGGACGGCGTGCGCGGCTTCAACGCCGGCACCGCGCACCGGCTGCACGGCCAGGTGATGCGCCTGGGCAAGCTGGTGGACGACCTGCGGCTGGGGATGAACGACAACCACGCCGCCGCCGCGCTGGCCCGGGACGAGGTCCGGCCGCTGGCCGTGCTGCTGGACGCGGTGGACCTGATGCAGCCGCGGCTGCAGCAAGGCGGGCTGGTGGTCGAGGGGCTGGACCTGCTGCAGGCACTGGCGGCCAGGCGCGACCCGGTGCTGCGCGGCGACCCCACCCGGCTGGCGCAGGTGTTCAGCAACCTGCTGGAAAACACCGTGCGCTACACGCAGCCGGGTGGCCGGCTGCTGCTGCATGCGGCCGTCGAGGAAGGCACGCAGCCACGCCTGGTCCTCACGCTGGACGACACGCCGCCGGCGCCGCCCGCCGACGACCTGCCGCGCCTGTTCGACCGCTTCTTCCGCGGCGATGCCTCGCGCGACCGCGCCAGCGGCGGCTCCGGCCTCGGCCTGTCGATCTGCCGGGCGATCGTCGATGCGCATGGTGGCCGCATCGCCGCCAGCGCGTCGCCGCTGGGCGGCCTGCGCATCACCATCGAACTGCCGCTCGCATGAAACGCGTCTTCGTCGTCGAGGATGAACAGGACATCGCCTCGGTGCTGGTGGACTACCTGCGCGCCGGCGGCATGGCGCCGCAGCACTTCGCCGATGGCGAACAGGCCTTGCAGGCGGCCCTGGCCGACCCGCCGGACCTGCTGCTGCTGGACGTGATGCTGCCGGGCCGCAGCGGCCTGGAAGTGCTGCGCGCGCTGCGGCTGCGGGGCAGCCTGCCGGTGATCCTGCTGACGGCGCGGGTGGAGGAAGTGGACCGCCTGCTGGGGCTGGAGCTGGGCGCCGACGACTACATCTGCAAGCCCTTCTCGCCGCGCGAAGTGGTGGCGCGGGTGAAAGCGGTGCTGCGGCGCGCCGCGCCGGCCGCGCCCGGCATGGGCCTGCAACTGGACGAAGCGCAAGGCGCGGTGACGCTGGCCGGGCAGAAGCTCGCGCTGACGCGCAAGGAGTTCCAGCTGCTGGCCGTGCTGGCGCGCCGGCCGGGCCGCATCTTCTCGCGGCCGCAGTTGCTGGAGCTGGTCTACCCCGATGCGAGGGACACCAGCGAGCGGGTGCTGGACAGCCATGTCAAGAATTTGCGGCGCAAGCTGGCGGCGGTGCCTGGCGAGCACGAATGGATCCGGTCGGTGTACGGGGTCGGGTTCAGTTTCGAGGCGCCGTAGGCCATCACGCTTCCGCCCCCGCCTCCGCGCGCGACTTCAACGCCTGGTTCATCGCGATGAAGCCGGCGCGGGTGCCGCCGTCCAGCCCGGACCTGGCCATGCCCACCAGCAGGCCCGAAAAGAGTTCACCGTGGACCAGCCTGGTGCGTGCCGGCCCCAGCGGCTGCAGCTGGAAGTAGTGCTCGCCGTCGAACAGCCCCGGCACCAGGAACTGGCCGCGCCAGCGGAATTCCTTGCGCGTATCGGCCACCAGCACCCTGGGCTTGAAGCGCATGGCCCGCCCGCCCTCCGGCTGGATCCGCACGTCCAGCTTCGCGCCCGGCGCCGGCGTGCCGCTGATGGAGCGCACGAAGGGGTTCCACTGTGCATGTGCGGGAAAGTCCATCAGCACCTGCCACACCCGCGTGGGGCTGGCTTCGATCTCGATTTCGGTCTTCACTTCATGCATGGAGTCCTCCGATGCGGTTGCGCAAGCTTCGAAGCAGGGGACCTGCCGCTGGGCCGACGCGCAGGCCCGGCAGCACCCGCGGCTCGCCCGCCGACTATAGCGAGCCCGCGTCACAATGCGCCGGGCTAGCCGCGGCGCTGGTCTTTCTCCAGGTACACCACGCCGTCCTTCATCTGCTCGAACAGCAGGTAGTCGGTGCCCTCCATGCCCAGCGCGCGGTAGGTGGCCTGCGCGGCCGCGTTCTCGCGCTCCACGTACAGGCGGAAGCCGCAGACATCGGGCTCGCTCTCCGCGGTTTCGGTGAGGTGGCGGTAGAGCGCGCGGAACACGCCGCGGCGGCGCCAGCCTGGCCGCACGTAGACGCTCTGGATCCACCAGAAGCGGCCGTTGCGCCAGTCGCTCCACTCGGTGGTGACCATCAGCGAGCCGGCCACCTCGCCGCCCGCCTCCGCCACCAGGTAGAAACCAAGCGCCGGTTCGGCCAGCATGCGGCGCACGCCGGCAGCCACCACCGCCGGCAGCAGCCGCTTGCCTTCGGTTTCGCGGGCCATGGCGATGTTGAATTCGGCCAGCAGCGGCGCGTCGGGCGCCTGGGCGGGGCGGATGCGCAGGTCGGGGGAATGGATGTCCATGGACAGGAATCTAACCGCACCCGCGGGCGCCAGCCCGCTGCTATGCTGGCCGCGACCCGGTGCAGCACAACATGAAGAATCCTGCCCTCCGCGACACGCATACGCCGCACGCCCGCCGCAGCGCCGCCGAGCGCGCGCCGCCGCCCGACACCTGCACGCCGGCCGACCGCTACCAGGAGTTGTTCGTCGCGGTCCAGTCGCAGCGGCTGTTTGCCGACAGCAAGACCTTCGTCGACTGCGCCCCGCGGCAGGCGCCGGAAGCCATCCTCGCCGCCTACCGGGCCGAGCAGGGAACGCCGGGCTTCGATCTTGGACGCTTCGTCCTCGGCCACTTCCAGCTGCCCGAGCCGGTGCACACCGGCTTCGCGCCCACCCAGGGCTGGACCCTGCGCGAACACGTCGATGCGCTGTGGCCCTACCTCACCCGCGTGCCGGCGGAACATCCGGCGGCGGGCTCGCTGCTGCAGCTGCCGCACCCCTACGTGGTGCCGGGCGGCCGCTTCGCCGAGCTGTACTACTGGGATTCGTACTTCACGATGCTCGGGCTGGCGGAAAGCGGGCTGGCGGACCTGCTGCACGCCATGACCGACAACTTCGCCTACCTGATCGACACCTACGGCCACGTGCCCGACGGCACCCGCACCTACTACCTGAGCCGCTCGCAGCCGCCGGTGTTCGCGTTGATGACGCAGCTGTGCGAGCAGCGCGGGGGCCAGCCCGCGCACCACTACCTGCCGCAGCTGCGGCGCGAGCACGCGTTCTGGATGGATGGCGAGGCGCACGTGCGCCCCGGCGCGCCGCACCGGCGGGTGGTGGCGCTGGCCGACGGCACGGTGCTCAATCGCTACTGGGACGACCGCTGCACGCCGCGCGAGGAGTCCTGGGGCGAGGACGTGGCGACGGCGGCGCAAGGTGAGCGGCCGGCCCCGGAGGTGTACCGCCACCTGCGCGCTGCCGCCGAATCGGGCTGGGACTTCAGCACCCGCTGGCTGGCGGAGGACGCCACCGGCGCGCCGCTGGATGGCCTTGCCTCCATCGTCACCACCGACCTGCTGCCGGTGGACCTGAACTGCTTCCTGCACGAACTGGAACACACCATCGCGCGGCTGGCGCGGCACGCGGGACACGAGTCGCTGGCGCGCGAATTCGAGCATCGCGCGCAGCGGCGGGCGCATGCGGTCACGCATGTGTTCTGGAATGCACAGCAAGGGATCTACGTCGACTACGACTGGCGGCTGCAACGCCAACGCCGCGCGCTGACCGCCGCGACGGCGGTGCCGCTGTTCTGCGGTGTCGCCAGCCCGGCGCAGGCGCAGGCAGTGGCCGTGGCACTGAGCGCGCGCCTGTTGGCGCCGGGCGGGCTGGGCACCACCGAGGTGGCCAGCAGCGAGCAATGGGACCGGCCCAATGGCTGGGCGCCCTTGCAATGGATGGCGGTGGAAGGCCTGGGCCGCTATGGGCTGGATGCGCTGGCGGGCGAGATCCGCACGCGCTGGCTGGCCACCGTGCAGGCGCTGTACGACCGCGAGCACAAGCTGGTGGAGAAGTACGCGCTGCGCAGCCACCCCCAGGCCACGCCGCACGGTGGCGGCGGCGGCGAATATCCGCTGCAGGACGGCTTCGGCTGGACCAACGGCGTGGTGCGGCGCTGGCTGCACGAGGACGGTGAAGGCCGATCGGCAGCGTAGGACGGGGCCCCGACCGGGCCCCAGGCATTACGTCTGGCCCCATTCTTTGCACCCCCGACGCCCAGGCGACACGGCCAGCCCGCATGATGAAGACACATCGATGTTCAAGGAGAACCACATGAAATCAAAAGCCTTCATCTGCCTGCTGGCCGCCGGCTCGCTGGGCTTCGGCTCGCTTTCGTTCGCGCAGCAAGGCAACGACCGTCGTGACCACAACGGCAACGACGGGCAACGCAGCAACCAGCGCGACGATCGCCACGACCAGCGCGATGATCGCCACGACCAGCGCTCCGACGCGCGCGGCCACGGCCAATCGCGCGAGCGGCAGGACACGTATTACTACGGCGCCCGCGGCGCCGAGTGGCACCGGGGTGGCCGCCTGCCGCAGACCTACCGCGACCGCCAGTACGTGGTGAACGACTGGCACCAGCATCACCTGTCGGCGCCCCCGCGCGGCTACCAGTGGGTGCAGGTCGGCAACGACTATGTGCTGGCGGCCATTGCCACGGGCATCATTGCGCAGCTGCTGTTGAACAACTAGGCAGCGAGCAGGCAAGAAAAAGCGGCGCCTCGGCGCCGCTTTTTCGTCGCGGTGCGCAAGCCCCGCTTGCGCGCCACTCAACCGATCCGGATCGGCACGAAGATCTTGTCCTCGCCGCGCTGGATCAGCAGCGCCACCGACTTGTCGGCCCTGGCAACCACGGAACGCATCTGTTCGATGCTCGTCACCGGCGTGCCGTTGACGGCCAGCACGATGTCGCCCTCTTCCACGCCCGCGCGTTCGGCCGCACCGCCCACGTCCTCGACCACCAGGCCGCCGGCGATGCCGGTCTGCTGCCGCTCGCTGGGCTGCAGCGGCCGCAGGGCGAGGCCGAGCTTGCCGCCCGCCGTGGTGTCGTGCGTGGCCTCAGCCGCGGCCACCTTGTCGCTGGCTGCCGCCAGCCTGGCCGTCACCTGCACCTTCTTGCCCTGGCGCCAGACGTCCAGCGCCACCTGCTCGCCGGGCGCCGACTGGCTGACGATGGCCGGCAGGTCGCCCGAAGCCACCACCGGCCGGCCGTTGACGCCGCGGATCACGTCGCCCGGCTGCAGGCCGGCGCGGTCGGCGGGGCTGCCCTTCTCCACGCTGGAGACCAGCGCGCCTTCGGGCCGCTCCAGGCCGAAGGAATCGGCCAGCGTCTGGTTCACTTCCTGCACCGCCACGCCGAGCCGCGCGTGCTCCACCTTGCCGTGGGCCACGATCTGGTCCTTGATGCGGGTGGCCAGGTCGATCGGGATTGCGAACGACACGCCCTGGTAGCCGCCCGACTGGCTGTAGATCTGGGAATTGATGCCCACCACTTCGCCGCGCGCGTTGAACAGCGGGCCGCCGGAGTTGCCCGGGTTGACCGCCACGTCGGTCTGGATGAAGGGCACGGCGCTGTCGTCGGGCAGCGTGCGGCCCTTGGCGCTGACCACGCCGGCCGTCACGGTGTTCTCGAAGCCGAAGGGCGAGCCGATGGCCAGCACCCATTCGCCGACGCGCAGGTTCTCCGTGCTGCCCAGCGTCACCACCGGCAGGTTGGCGGCATTGATCTTCAGCACCGCGATGTCGGTCTTGGGGTCGGTGCCCAGCACCTTGGCCTTGAACTCGCGCCGGTCGGTCAGCTTGACCGTCACGTCGGTGGCGTCCTTCACCACGTGCGCGTTGGTCAGGATGAGGCCGTCGGCGCCGACGATGAAGCCGGAGCCCAGGCCATGCGTGGGCTGCGGGCGTTGCTGCGGACGCTGGCCGCGCTGGAACTGGCGGAAGAACTCCAGCGGGTCGCCGCTGAACTGCGCGCCGTTTTCCGCCGAGGGCTTGCCGGTCACGCTGATGTTGACCACGGCGGGGCCGTAGCGCTGCGTGATGAGCGGGAAGTCGGGCATGACGACGGCGCTGCCGGTCGCGGGCGACGTGACCGTCGCGGCGGGTATGGGCGCCAGCACGCCGGCGCGCGCGGGCGTCTGGTGGTGCAGGACTTCGACCGCGGCGCCACCGACGACGCCGGCGCCAAGCAGGGCCAGCACCAGGGGCGCGGCCTTCAGGTTCGTTGTATTCATGGAGAGGGTTCCTATGAGAAGCACTTGCGACCCAGTCAATGTGCGGGGGAATGCTTAGACGAGTCTTAAGCGGCGATCGGGCGGTGGGGTCGCCCACGGCGAACCCACCCTACATGGCCTCTTCCCAGGGTGGGTTTCGCGCAGCGAACCCCACCGACATGGGGCCAGAAAACCGCAATTCCACGCGCAGCCCGCCGAGCGCCGACTGCCCGAGCGCCAACCGCGCCCCCATCCGCTCCGCGATCGCCTTCACGATCGCCAGCCCCAGCCCGCTGCCCGCGGCCTCGGAGCCGGGCACGCGGTAGAAGCGATCCAGCGCCCGCTGCCGCTCCGCTTCGGGAATGCCCGGCCCGCTGTCCTCCACCGCCAGCCAGGGCGCGCCGTCTTCGGTGCCCAGCGCGATGTCGATGCGCCCGCCTTCCGGCGTGTACTTGATGGCGTTGTCGACCAGGTTGCGCAGCGCCAGCCGCAGGGCCTCGCGCGGCGCGCGCACCGACAGCGGCACGCCGGTGGCCAGGCCCAGGTCTTGCCGCCTGGCCTGCGCCCGCGGCAGCAGCTCGGACACGATCTCGCGCGCCAGCGCCTCCAGGTCCACCGGCTCGGGCACGGCATCCACGGCCGCGCCTTCCGCCCGCGCCAGCACCAGCAGCTGCTCCACCAGCGCGATGGCGCGCTCGATCCCGGCCGCCATCTCGGCCACCGCGGCGCGGCGGGCAGTTTCGTCGCGCGCGCGTTCCGCCGCCTGCACCTGCAGCCTCAGCGCCGTCAGCGGCGAGCGCAATTCGTGCGCCGCGTCGGCCACGAAGTGCTGCTGCGCCTGCAGCGTGTCGCGCACCCGGCCGAACAGCCCGTTGAGCTCAGCCACCAGCGGCTGCACCTCCTGCGGCACGCCATCCACGGGCAGCGGCGACAGGTCGGTGGCCTCCCGCCCGGCCACCTGCCGCCGCATGCGCGTGAGCGGCGCCAGCGACCGGCTGATGACCCAGCCCACCGCCAGCATCAGCAGCGGCGCCAGCATCAGCACCGGCAGCACCGCGTTGGCGGCCAGCGAGCGGGCGCGCGCCTCGCGGGCGTCCAGGTCCTGCGCGATCTGGATCGTGTTCTCCGGCGTCTGCAGCGTGTAGATGCGCAGGCGCAGGCCGTTGATGCGCGTGTCGGAAAAGCCGAGCACCGCCTGGGCCGGCAACTGGGCACCGTTGGAGCGGTAGATCTCGCTGCCGTCCGGCCCCCAGACCTGCACCGAGTATTCCGACTCGTCGCTGCCCGGCACGAAGGGCACGCCCCCGTGCACCGAGCGCGCCACCTCCTCCAGGTGGAAGTCGAACATCTTGTCGGCCTCCCGCAGCGCCATGCGGTAGGTGGAGCTGGCCTGCAGCAGCGTCACCAGGCCGATGGCGGCGAGCACCAGCGCCAGCAGCCGGCCGCGCAGCGAATGGGAGCCGAAGAAGCGCGCGCTGTCCATCACTCGCGCGGCACCACGTAGCCCAGGCCGCGCACCGTCTTGATGAAGTCCGCGCCCAGCTTCTTGCGCAGGCCGTGCACGTAGACCTCCACCGCGTTGCTGCTGACTTCGTCCTTCCACCCGTACAGCTTCTCTTCGAGCTGCGTGCGCGAGAACACCACGCCCGGGCGTTGCAGCATCGGTTCCAGCACCACCCACTCGCGCGCCGATAGCGCCAGCGGCTGGCCGTTCAGGCTGGCCTGCTTGGTCGCGGGGTTGAGCTCCAGGCCCTTGTGGCTGATCAGCGGCTCGGCGCGGCCCGCGCTTCGGCGCAGCAGGGCCCGCACGCGCGCGAGCAGTTCATCGGTGTCGTAGGGCTTGACGATGTAATCGTCGGCGCCGGCATCGAGCCCCGCCACGCGGTCGCCCACCGCGTCGCGCGCCGTGGCCACCAGCACCGGCACACTGTCGCGCCGCGCGCGCAAGCTGCGCAGCACCTGCAGGCCGTCGGCGCGCGGCAGGCCCAGGTCCAGCAGCACCAGGTCGTAGCGTTCGGACTGCAGAGCCGCATCGGCCGCATCGCCATCGCGCACCCAGTCGGTGGCGTAGTTTTCCGAACGCAGCAGGTCGAGAACGGCGCGGCCGATCATGGCGTCGTCTTCTACGAGCAGGATCCGCATGGGTTTACGGCTAAGCCAGGAAAGTGTCGGTACCGGAGCTTAGCGCGGGAAAAAAACACGAACCACGGTTGGGAATGAGCTGTGTCCGGCCTACGCCGAACTTCGATGCCCTCCTACGGGTCTGTCAATCTACTCCTACAGAAAGGAAACAAAGGAAACATGCAGAGCTTGCCCCGTCGTTTTCCGCTTGGTCTCGTCGCCACCCTCGCCCTCGTTGGCGGTGCCGCCCTGAACCAGTCCACCACCTTCACTGACGCGCTGCCGCGCCCGGTGGCCTCGCCGGCCGCCATGGCGACGGCCCCGGTGGTGGTGGCCGCTGCGGCAACCCCGGCGGCCAATCCGCTCTCCAAGCTGGGCGTCGGCACGGCTGCGGCCGTGCGCTCGGTGCTCACCTCAGCGGGTGACCTGCGCGAAAAGATCCGCTGGGTGCCGGTGAATCATTCGGGCGAGAAGGTGATGACCCCCGACGCCGCCTCGCGGCTGTTGCTGGCCAAGGCCGCGGCGGAACGCGCGGGCCTGGAAAAAGTGGGCCTGAACTACCAGGACGTCTACGGCCTCATCAATGCCGAAACCTCCTGGGTGCCGCGCACCGGCATGGGCAAGAACGGCACCCGCAGCTATGGCCTGGCGCAGTTCGAGCCGGCCACCGCCAAGGGCATGGGCCTCAAGGACCCCAACGATCCGGTGGAAGCCGTCTATGCCGCCGCGCTGCACATGAAGCACGCCGCCGAATGGTCCGCCGACAAGCTGGAAGCGCTGAAGCTGCCGCCGCAGGTCTACGCGGCCAAGCTGCGCGAAGGCGTGTCGATCTACTACAACCTGTCGTGGAAGGGCCGCAGGGCCTGGGACGGCGTCAACACCGCCAGCCTGCCGGAAGCGACGCAGCGCCACATCAAGAACACCGCCTGGGGCGCGCAACGCGCCTCGTACCTGGAAGAGAAGCTGCAGGCCGAAGGCGGCGTGGCCATCTGATCTGAGCGTTTAACCATGCGCGCGGGCTCCTATGGAACCGGCGGGTTCAAACGGGTGTCGATCGCAAGCTGCTCTTGAAGGGTCTGTGCGTACAGGCCCTTCGTCCGATCGGGATCGAAGATCAGGTTCCAGCTCTGCCGGCTCGCGGCACTCGGGATGGCGACGAACATGTGCGTCGCCAGCAACGAGGCTCCAAAGGCCTGCTGGTTGCCGCTGGGAATGCCGGGCAGGAGCCATGTTGGATTTGGCACGTTGGACGGGGTCACCACGTGCACCAGCGCCGGGTCCTTGATCTCGAGGACGGTCGACACGTGAGGAACGATGTCCAGGGCGCGGAAGCCGGTGTGTACGGCGACCTCGATGATCGCGGTCGCCGCGTCGAGCGAGCAATACACCGCCTTCACCCCTTTTGGATTCCATCGGCCACCGCTGCCATGCGCACCAATGCCGGAATCCCAGGTTGAGGCATGTTTCCTCAGGTCGATCCGCCATGCCCGCACCGGGGCCGTGAGCCGCGGCGGAAAGGGCGTCAAGCGTAGACCCCGTGCTCCATCTGGTCGAGCAGGGTCTTCACGAGGACCGCGCCTTGCGGCGTGGCCATCAAGTCGATCGGACGGCGGGACTCGAGGCCGATCGCGGGCCGCGACAGCCACTGCTCCGCCTCCTCGCGCGTGCCCAGCACTTCTTGCGCCTTGGCCAGGATCTCGGCCATGCTCCAGAGGCGCGCGCTCTGGTCCACATCGAGCGACTTGCCGAGGTCTGCCTTTTCCGCCTTGATTCGATGCCAGGTGCGCGACGAAATATTGAGTGCCCGAATACTCTCGTCCACCTTGATCTCGTGGAGGTTCGAGACCAGGTACACCGCGGTGGAACACGGAAGGCCATCCAGGATCTGTTCGTGGAGGTCGATGGCGGACTTGATGCGCAACTTGGCGCCCAGAATTGCCGCTACCCGGGTGAACGGGCTATCGGCGCGCGCCTGCCGGGTCGTACCTGCTGCCATGGGAGCCTCCTTTGCCAATTGGCATTATTTTAATGCCAATTGTCGGAGAGCGCCACCCCCTCCCGTGCGCTGGTGCGCACCGGGGCAATCACTTCGGGTAGAGCACCATCTGCGTGCAACGGAACAGCGCCAGCGTCTTGCCCGTCTCGCGGTGCCTGACCACCGCGTCCCACACCTGCGTCGACTTGCCCAGGTGCGCCGCCGTCGCCACGCACTCGATCACGCCGTCGCGCGCGGTGCCGAGGTGGTTCGACTTCAGCTCGATGGTGGTGAAGCCGTTGGCGCCGTCCGGCAGGTTGGCGATGCAGCCGCAACCGCACGAGGTGTCGGCCAGCGTCACCAGCGTGCCCGCATGCAGGAAACCATTGGGCGCCATCGTGTGCCGGCGCACCGGCAGCTCGGCCCGCACCTCGGTTTCGGTGACGGCGGTGACGACCAGGCCCAGGTGGCCCGGCAGGCAGTCGACGCTGCGCTGGTTGAATTGTTCGGCGGTGATCTTGGGCATGGGCTCCACTCGTTCGTCTGCGGGAAGAATCAGCGCGCGACCTGCGCCCGGTCCACGATCGCATCGGCCTGCGCCTTGCCGACCGCGGCGCCCAGGCTGCCGAACATGGCGCTGCCGCCGGCGAGGCGGGTGCGCATGAAGGCGTCGATGACCTCGGGCGTCGAATGGCGCAGCAGCTCGGCGCCCTGGATCGCGCGGGCCAGCGCCTCGCTGGCCGGCCGCGCCAGGAACTCGTCGTCCAGCATGGCGTCGACCAGCGGTCCCAGGCCAGCCACGAACGCATCGAAGGCCTTGTGCTGCCCGCGCACCGCGTGCAGGTCCTGCAGCAGCGCCTCGCGGCAGGCGGCATCCTTGCGCATGGCGCGGCGCACGTCCATGCACATCATGTTGGCCGTGCCTTCCCACACGCTGTTCAGCGGCGCTTCGCGGTAGATGCGGGCCATCGGGTTCTCCTCGATGAAGCCGTTGCCGCCATGGCACTGCAGCGCTTCGTTGGCGACGGCCGGGGCGCGCGAGCAGTTGAAGAATTTCGCCATCGGCGTGGCGACGCGCGCGAACGCGGTCTGCTGCGCGTCCTGGCCGATGGCGTCGGTGGCGCGGGCCACGCGCAGGGCGAGCAGCGTCGCGGCCTCCACCTCCACCGCCATGTCGGCCAGCACGTTGGCCAGCATCGGCTGCCGCGCCAGCGGCCCGCCGAAGCCGCGCCGCGTCTGGCAGTGGTTCAGGGCCAGGGTCAGGGCCTGCCGCATCAGCCCCGCCGAGCCGACGGCGAAGTCCAGCCGCGTCAGGTGCGCGTGCGACAGGATCTCGCGGATGCCGCCGCCTTCGGGCCCGACCCGGATCGCCAGCGTGCCGCTGTACTCCACCTCGCTCGATGCGTTGGACCTGTTGCCGGCCTTGTCCTTCAGGCGCTGGATGAAGAAGCGGTTGAAGCTGCCGTCCGGCAGGGTGCGCGGCAGGAAGAAGCAGGTCACTTCGCCGGCCACCTTGGCCAGCGTGAAGAAGCCATCGGACTGGGGCACCGAGCAGAACCACTTGTGGCCGCTGAGCTCGTACCAGTGCGCGACGGCGCCGTGGTAGTCGGCGGAATGCGAGAACACGGCGGTGGTCTGGGTCTCGCGCAGGTCGGAGCCGCCCTGCTTCTCGGTCATGGCGTAGCCGATCACCACCGAGGGCTTGAGCGCCACTTCCTTGCGGCTGAACTCGTACTGCGTGCCGCGCACCTTCGCGGCCCAGATCGCCAGCGCCGGTTCGGCCGCGCAGCCCGCATGCGAAGCGTAGGCCATGCCCGTGGGGCAGCCGACGCCGTGCTCCACCTGGTTCCACAGGTAGGACTGCACCGCGCGGGCAAAGTGGGGCTGCGGCCCTGTCGCGTTGAACGCGAGCGAGTGCACCTGGTGGCGCCAGGCCAGCGCCATCAGCGCGTGCCAGGCCGGATGGAAGTCGACCCAGTCGATGCGATTGCCGTAGCGGTCGTGGGTCCTGAGTTCGGGCACGTGCTTGTTGGCCAGCCGTGCCAGTTCCTGCACGTCCGCATCGCCCGCCAGTTGCCCGAGCTGCGACGCCAGCGGCGCGGACCAGGGCGACTCGCGCGCCACCGCCGCCGTGAGCACAGCGTCGCCGTCGAAGGCGTTGAAGCCGGCTGCGGGAGCCGCCTGGTTGTGGACGACGTGCGTTGCGTAGCGGTCGGCCGTGGCCGGCTGCAGTTGCGCGGGCGTGACGGGTGCGTTCATGCGGTTCTCCGTTGGGTCGCGTCGGTGGCTCGGGGCAGCCGCGCCACCTTGCCGCGCGGCACGGCGACGGCGGCGCAGCAGATGTCGGCGATGTCGCCGGCCAGCGCGTGGATGGCGGCCGCGGCCTTGGCGGCGCCGGCGCCGAAGTCGGCGTTCAGCGGCGACAGCGGGCCGATCAGGCCTTCCATGAAGCCGCCGACGATCACGGTCGCGGCCGTGTTGGCGGCGACGTCCGGGCGGAAGTCGCCGCTCTCCTGCCCGGCGCGCACGATGCGAACGATCTGCTCGCTGATCGCATGCCGGTAGGTCAGCCGGGCCTGGTCGATCTCGGGGTCGCAGGGTTCGGCGATCAGCGCATAGGCCAGGCGCCGATTGCGCATGGCCCGCTCGACGAAGGCCGTGACCGCGGCATGCAGGCGCTGCGCCGGCTTGCCGGAACCGTTGGCGATGGCATCCAGCACGTCGACCTCGCGCTGCGACACCGCCGACAGCACTTCGACGCACAGGTGCGCCTTGGACGGGAAGTAGCGGTACACGGTGCCGGTGGCCAGGCCCGCGGCCGCGGCCACATGGCTGACCTGCACCTCGGGCCAGCCGCCCTCGCTCACGAGCGCGCGGGCGGCATCCAGGATGCGGTTGCGGTTGTCCGCCAGGCGCGCTTCGACGCTGTCGGTCCGGCGGTAGGCCATAGGAATGAATCGGGATTCAGGTGCTGAACTCTAATTCATTCCTTGGCCTGCCGCAAGCGGAGGGAGCGTCACAGTCTTCACGAGTGCTTTGCAATGAAGCGTCGTCCGCGCTGCTCGGCGGGCCGTTGAGGGAGTAAGCAAGAACCAAGGAGGCGCCAGGTGTTCAACTCCCCCTACAGCTCGTTCCAGTTGCGTTTCCGCTCGTTGTTCGACAACGGCCGCGGCTACGCCTTTCCCTGCGACTGCGCGGGCCAGGTGAACCTGGACTGCCTGAGCGAGCAGGCCCGCAACAACTACCTGTATGCCCGGGCGATGGTGGGCCGCGAGCTGGCCTGCCCGGAGGTCGAGCCCACCGGCCTGCACTAGCCCTCTTCGGTGACGCAGGCCAGCCAGTCTATGGCGGGGTGTGCGCCGGGCAGCACGAGCCCGGCCACGTCTCCCATCAGCCGCAGGCCGGTGTTGCCGTTGGTGAAGAGCGCCACGCCGGTCTGCGCCGCCACGCTGCCCATGGCGAAGGCCCGCACGCCGTCCATCTTGCCCCACTGGAAGAAGGTGCCGCGGCTCGGCTCCAGTCCCCATCCCAGGCCCCAGGCGACGTCATCCTCGGTCTCCGCCGGCGCGGCCTCCAGGTGGATCGCCGCGCCGCGCGGCACGTGCGCCACCGGCACCAGCCATTCGCGCCAGGTCGCCTGCCGCAGCCATGCGCCGTGCAGCACCGCGGCGATGAAGCGGCCATAGTCGCCGGCCGTCGTCTGCAGGGAATAGGAAGCACTGGCGGCCGGCGGACGGTGTTTGACCAGCCGCGTGCCATTCTCATGGGGCAGCGCCAGGTTCGCGGCGAAGCTCTCCTGCCATTCGAAGCTGGAACTGCGCATGCCCAGCGGCACGAACACCAGGCGCCGCAGCGTGACTTCCAGCGGCTCGCCGGTGCGTGCCTCGATGGCGGACTGCATGTGCATGAAGCCGGTGCTGGAGTAGCTGAAGCGTTCGCCCGGGGTGAAGTACATGCGCAGCGGCTCCTTGCCGCGCAGGTTCTGCAGCCCGCAGGTGTGCGTGAGCACGTGGCGGAAGGTGATGCGCTCGGCCAGGGGATCGTCCGGCACCAGCGGCGGCACCAGCTGGGACAGCGGCTGGTCGAGGTGCAGCACGCCGGCATCGGCCAGTTGCAACACGGCGTAGGCCACCATGGGCTTGCTGAGGGAGGCGGCGTCGAACACGGTCTCCGCGCTGACGGGCTCTCCGCTGTCCACGTCGCGGACGCCGGCGGCGACGACTTCGACCTCGCCGTCGCGCACCAGCGCCAGGGTCGCGCCCGGCACGGCGCGGGCCGCCAGCAGCTTCGCCAGCCAGTCTTCCCAGGCCAAGAGGTCGTGTTGCATGCCTTCGATCGTTCCTGCCGCAAAAGTTGCACTCTAGCTTCCCCGGGTACCAGGCCGCGTTCGCGCCGCTATGCTGCGGCCTTGGAACAACAAGGAGTCGCATGCCGCCCCGCCTGACCACACAGGATTTCGACCAGGAATTGCTGATCATTTTCGACGCCTACGTCCACGGCGGCATCGACCGGCGCGGCTTCCTGACCCAGGCCCAGCGCTTCGCCAAGGCGGGCGTGACGGCGGCCGGCCTGCTGGCCGCGCTGAGCCCCGATTTCGCGGCCGGCCAGCAGGTGAAGCCTGGCGACGCCCGCCTGAAGACCGAGTGGGTGACGCTGCCTTCGCCCGCCGGCTACGGCACGGTGCGCGGCTACCTGGCGCGGCCCGCCGCGGCCGGCACCGCACTGCTGCCGATGGTGCTGGTGATCCACGAGAACCGCGGGCTCAA
>JAQGMU010000027.1 GCA_028292195.1 Ramlibacter sp.
ATCCGTTGCTGCAATGCCGCAAAGTCAACACAATGACAGTTTCGAGTCAGTTGCACGCGCAGAATCGCACCCATGAGCATCGTCACCGACCCGTTCACCCCGGGTAGCGTCGTCGCCGCCTCCCTTACGGCAGCGGCGGTCGACACATTCGATCCAGTGCTGCGCCGCATGCTTGGCGGTACCCAGGTTTTCATCAAACAGCCCAACGGCCGCTGGCGGCCTCGCGGTTGCCAGCTCGGCCTGGCCCAGTGCTTCGCCTTCGAAGACCTGGCAGACCCGGTGCAACGCGCGACCGCTTAAGCGTCACCCGACGCTGCCCGCCGGGCTAGGTCTTGTGGCCCTGGTTCGGCCCCCCCTGGCGCATGTGCGACTGGTTGTTGCCGATCTGGCTCTCCCGGTCGCTGCGGCTGGCCGGCGTACGGCGACCCTCGTTCTTCTGCGTGGCCTCGGCGTTGCCGATCTTGTTGGTGTCGTTGTCCGACTTGCCCGTGTGGGGGACCTGCTTGTCCTGGTCCTGGTTCTTGTAGCGGTGTGTCATCTGTTCGTGCTCCTTCTGAAAAAATTGGGGCCCGTCACTCCATCTTCCCGGTGCCCGGCGCGACCTGCCAGCGCTGCATCTCTGCCACCGCCTGCGCCGGCAGCATCTTGCTCAAGGCCAGCTCGAGCCGGTTCTTGAACCCGGCCACCACGTCCGCCTCGCCTTTCAGCATGGCGTCGAAGCCGATCTTGGCCACCTCATAGGGATCGGCCTTCGGGCCGGTGTTCACCTTGGTGTCCAGCATGTCGGCGCGCACGAAGAACTCGGTGTCTGTCACGCCCGGCATCAGCAGGCTGATGGTCACGCGCGTGTTGTTCAGTTCGTTGCGCAACGCAAGGGCAAACGAATCGATGAAAGCCTTGGTGCCGTTGTAGACGGCCTGGAAGCTGCCCGGCTGGAAGCCGGCAATGGAACCGGTGATGAGGATGCGGCCCGCTCCCACGCCCTTGACCCGCTGCACCATGCGCCGCGCGACGTGCTGCACCAGGTGCAGCGTGCCCGTGATGTTGGTGTTGACCACGTGCAGGATGTCGTGGAAGTCCTGCTCCAGGAAGGCACCGCCCAGCCCGTGGCCGGCGTTGGCCAGCAGCGCGTCGACCTGGCGCTCGCCGATTGCCGCGATGAGTTCCTGCACGCCCTCAGGCGTCGCCAGGTCGGCGTGCACGGCCGTCACCTGCGCACCGAGCGACTCGAAGTCCATCACCGCCACCTCCAGCGGTGTGTCGGCGGCCACGACCAGGTCGTAGCCGCGCTCGGCGGCAAGCTTGGCCAGGTTGTAGCCTATGCCCGACGAGGCACCCGTCACTACGGCCAGCAGCCGCGTGGCCTTGAGTTCTTCCATGGGGGGAGTCCTTTGAAGTGACGCCCCCATTCTGGGAAGCCCCGGCCGTATTGGCTGTCAGACAGCGACTCGCATCGCGATCTACTTCAGCGTCAACGCTTCAGGAAACAAACTGCTTCTATCTTGTGCCCATCCAGATCGCGCACGAAAGCCGCGTAATAGTCCTCGGTGTATTCCTTGCGCAGCCCGGGCTTGCCCTCGTCCTGCGCACCCTGCTGCAGCGCCTTGGCATGGAAGGCCTGCACCTCTTCCGCGGAATTGGCGTTGAAGCACACGTGCACGCCATTGCCCGCGCTGGCCGCCTTGCCGTCGTGGGGCGACTGGATCCAGAACTCCGGAAACTTGTGGCCGTAGCCGGCGCTGCCGGGAAAATCCAGCAGGCAGCGGATGCCCAGCGTGGGCAGCACGGCGTCGTAGAACGCCTTGGCCCTGGCGTGATCGTTGGTCCCGAGGGACACGTGCGAAATCGCAGTCATCTCAATCTCCTTGTCAGCTGCGCCCTAGAGCGATCTGCCGAACGGCGCCACGCCGATCCAGCTGGCATGGAGCCAGAACGCAAACACCGCCCAGGCCACCACACCCACGACCACCGTCACGGCAGTCCGTGACGGCCTGCCCGCCGGATAAACCGTGCCCTCGGCCCTGTCCCGCCGCCGCGACGCCCGGAAATCCAGCACCGCCCACAGCAGGAACGCGCCGAACAGCACCAGATCCGCCAGCGTGTTGTTGGCGATCAGGTGGGCGAAGGCCCAGAGCTTCACGCCCAGCACCATCGGGTGATGCACCCATGCCTTGACCTGGTTGCCCGGCACGTACGCCGCCACCAGCAACACGAAGGCAATCAGCACCAGCAGCGCCGCCACATGCCGCACGGCAGTCGGCGGTTGCGGCCACAGCACCACGGGGTCGTGCCGCGCCAGGCTGAAGCCCCACAGGATCAGCCCGAAGCCCACGATGGCCACGACCGCGTACCCGCCCTTCCACGCCTTCTCGCCGACCCTGGCCACCATCGCCGTGCGCCAGCCGTCAGCGAAGACGCGCACCGAATGCGCGCCGAGAAACAGCACGAGCCCCAGAACGAGCGTGACCATCGAAGCCCTCCAAACCACACCAAGCGGCGGATTCTGCGCTGATCCCCGAACAGCACAAGGCCCCCTGGCCGACCGGCTGTTTGGGTCCCGGCTCCCTTCTCTTAAGGTACCTTGTTAAAGGTAGTGGTAGTAGATAAGGGCGGCCCTCCGCTGTGGACAACCCCCTTTTCTTCCTTTGCGGCCGGGCGCTTACGTGTGGTGGGGCGCTGTGTGCAGGGGTGCTTTCGTGGTGTCGCGCAAACAGGGACAACTTCGCGTTTTCCGTTTCGGTGTGGATAACGTCGAGGTTGTGCCGGAACGCTCCACAGGCTTGTCAGACCAAAAAAAATCAGCCCGCGGGCTGATTTGTGGGATCGCCGACACGTCAGGTCAGCGAAGGCGCGGGCTTACCCTTGCTGCGACGACCCGCCGCTGGGCATGAGCAGGCCGTCGATCATCCATTCGGATTCCGCCGCCGCGAGGCGATCCGCGTCATCGCTCAGCATCACCGTGTCGGGCGGCGCGATTTCGGTGTCCGACCAATAGTGTTCGAGCTTGCGGCGGGAAGAGAGGAGGCGGGTGAGGTTGAACATGGTGCCCTGAGGTGTCACAAGATGTGAGTAGTGTCCCCAGCAGCGAACAAATTGGCCAGTGTCGAATCCGCTAAGGGGGATCAGGGATTTGCCTA
>JAQGMU010000030.1 GCA_028292195.1 Ramlibacter sp.
GTCGAGCTTGAGTTCCCGCAGGATGGCGGCCAGCGCATCGACCGGGCTCTCCTCGAATTCACGATAGCTGCGCACATCGCGGATCCAGGTTTCGGCGCGGACATAGCTGGCTTCCGCCCAGCAGACCAGGAAGACGGGGTCCTGCCCTTTCGGCATGATGATCAGCGCCAGCCGATCGCGCAGCGTGATCTGGGTGTCGATGTGGACGTCGCCGGCATAGCGGACGTTCTCCGGCGACACGGCGACGATGGCGTCGAACTCGGACTTCGCAATGGCGCGTTCCAGGCGCGGGATGTCCCCCATCGCGTCGGATTTCTGTTTGGACATGGATTTCCCGTTCATAGTGGTTGGTGGTCAGAGCGTTTGCTTCTGGATGCCGGCGTCCCTGACGACCTGGCTCCATTTCTGTTGATCGGACTTGATCAATGCGGTGAATTCCGCCGGTGTCGCGATGACCGGCTCGAAGCCGGCCTTCGTCAGGCGATCGGCGGCTTCCGGCATCTGCAGCGCCTCGCGGATGGCCGCGTTCAGCTGGTCCACGATGGCCGCCGGCGTGCCGGCCGGGGCGAACACGCCGTTCCAGGCGCCGAGCACGAAGTCCCGCAGGCCGGCTTCGGCCGCGGAGGGGACCTGCGGCAGGACGAGGGAATGCCCGGGCGACGTGACCGCCAGGGCCCGCAGCTTCCCGGCTTTCACGTACGCGGCGACGGTCCCCATCATCCCGAACATGACCGTCGGTCCCTGCCCGCTGAGGAGTTCCGTCACGGCCGGGGCCGTGCCCTTGTAGGCGATGTGGGTCATCTTCGTTCCGGTTCGGGCCTGGAACAGTTCGCCGGCCAGATGTCCGAGCGTGGCAGTCCCCTGGGAGGCGAAGTTCATCTGGCCGGGCCTGGACTTCGCCAGTGCGACCAGTTCCTGCAGCGAGTTCACGGGCACCGACGGGTGCACCACCACCACCTGGTATTGGTTGGCGATGGGTGCGATCGGAATGAAGCTGGCAGCGGGGTCCAGGGGCAGGTTCTGGTACTGCAGCGGCAACAGCACGAACAGGTCGGACGAGCCGACGTAAAGCGTGTAGCCGTCCGGTTTTGCGGTGGCAGCGGCCTGCGCGCCGATCACCCCGAGCCCCCCGGCGCGGTTATCCACCACCACGGGCTGGCCCCATTTGGCCTGCAGCCTCTCCGCGATCAGGCGCGCCATGAAGTCGGTGCCGCCGCCAGGAGGGTAGCTTGCGACCAGCCGGATGGTCTTGCTGGGATATTGGTCGGCCCGCAGCGAGCCAGGCAGGAGCGAGGCCGCGCCCATCGCTGCGACAAACGTGCGGCGGCTCATCGGATGCATAGCGGTCATGGAGATCCTCGACACTGACATTCCTGGTCACTGCTGGCGGCTCTTGCGAGCGCCGCAGCAAAGGAAGCCAGTCTTCCCTACACGGGCGCGAGAGGCAATCTGGAAAAAGCGTAGCGGTGCTTCGGATGTTCCTAAGGGCTCAGCCCGCCCGCCACGACCAGGGCGGCCCGCGTGTCCCGGACCGAATCCGCCAGCCAGCGCCGCCAATCCTGCAGGTCCTCCCCACTGGCGCAGGCCTGCTCCAGCGCCGCCGCGAACGCGCTGATGCGCGCCATTCCCAGCAAGCCGGCCGAACCCTTGAGGCGGTGCGCAGCGAAAGCGATGGCGACTGCTTCCCCGCCCGCGGCGATCTCGTCCACGGTCCGCTCCACGGCTTCCATGCCCGTGTGCATGAGCATCCTGAATTCCTCCTCGCTGCCGATGTCCCGCACCGCCGCGATCTGCCGCTCTTCCAGCAGCGGCACCTCCATGGGCGGCGGCGCGGGCGGGCTTGTTGCGACAGTCGCCACCACACCCTGCGCGCCGTCGCGCCGGCCCACGGACGCGAAGCGCGCGATGACCGCGTCCAGCCGCTCCCATTCGATCGGCTTCGTCAGGCAGTCGTCCATCCCGGCTTCCAGGTAGCTCGCCTGCTCCTGGCTCATCACGTTGGCCGTCAGGCCGACGATCGGGATGCGCCGCACCGCGCCGGAAAGCTTGCGGATGCGCCGTGTCGCCTCGACGCCGTCCATCACCGGCATCTGCACGTCCATCAACACGATGTCGAACGCTTGTTGCTGCACGCATGCCACCGCGGCGGCGCCGTCATGGGCGAACACGAGGTGGTGCCCGCGCGCGCCCAGCACCGCCCGCAGGATGTCGCGGTTGATCTGGACATCCTCCGCGACCAGGATGCGCTGGGGCGGCGCGGCCATCACGGCTGCGCCGGCGGCGGCCTTGCGATGCGCCGGATCGCCCGGTGCTAGCGCTACCTCCAGGGTGAAGACGCTGCCCTGCCCCACGGCGCTGGTCACGTCGATGCGGCCGCCCATCGCCTCGGCAAGCCGCCTGCTGATCGCCAGCCCCAGCCCGCTGCCGCCGTACTCGCGCGCCGTGCTGCGGTCGGCCTGCGTGAACGGCGTGAACAGCTGGGCCAGCTTGTCCGGCGGTATGCCGATGCCGGTGTCGCGCACCTCGAAACGGAATCGCGCGGCGCCGCTGGCGTCCGTGTCGGTGGCGACATGCAGTGTGACGCCCCCCCGCTGGGTGAACTTCACGGCGTTGCCGGCCAGATTGAGCAGCACCTGCCGCAAGCGCGTGGGGTCGCCGCGGACCACCGCGTGAGAAGGCAGGGACAGCCGGACTTCGAAGGCCAGGCCTTTTTCCAGCGCCATCGGGTGGACCAGCGAGCGCACCTGCTCGATGACCTCGGACAAATCGAAATCCGTCGTCTCCAGGGCCAGCTTGCCCGTTTCGATGCGGGAGAAATCCAGGATGTCGTTGATCACGCTCAGCAAGTGGCGGCCAGACGAGCGCATCGCGTCGACGTACCGTCGCTGTTCGGCCGTCAGGTCCTGTGCCGCCAGCAGGTCCGCCATGCCGAGCACGCCCGTCATCGGCGTGCGGATCTCGTGGCTCATGGCCGCCAGGAACTCGGCGCGCGCATCGCTCTTGCGGCGCAGCTCGCCCCAGAGCAGCGCCTGTTCCGCGAGCAGCACGGCAAACGGCAGGCTGCACAGCGCCGTGGCGGCGAGGTAGACCTGCAGGGCCTGCACCCTCGCGGCCAATCCGCTTCCCGGCACCAGGATGTGGGACAGGGCGCCGACGTCACGCATCGCGAAGAACCCACCGGTGAGCGCCAGGGCCGCGATCACCGCGCTGGCGCCGGGCAAGCCGTACCACCACGTGGCCAGGACCAGCAGCGGGAACGTGAGCACCAGCAAGGGCGGATGCAGTTCCTGGCGCAGCAGGGCCACGCAAGTGATGGCAATCAGGGCGATGCCCGCGGCGCGCCACCCGCGCGCCTGGCGCAGGGCGAGGCGGCGCTCTGCCGGATCCGTCCAGGTCAGGAGGACCGGTGTGCAGACGACGTAGGCCAGAACGGAAGCGCTGTACCAGGCCAGCCACTGCGGACCGAAAGACACGCCGCCCGCGCTCGAGAGGAGCGCGGCGGCGGCCGCAGCGCTGAGGACGGGGATGCCACCGACGGCGAGCAGCAGCCGCCACAGCTGGTCCCGGCCATACCAGGGCTTGCTGAGCCCCCGCCGCCCGTGCAGCACGGCCGCCACCGCGAAGATTTCAACGACGTTGCAGGCCCCGACCAGCCAGGGCTGCGGCGCGTTCGTGATTTCACGGGCGGCGCCAGCCGCGAGCCACAGCATCGGCGCCAGCAGCCGCCAGTGGCGCCTGGGCTCCAGCAGCAGCACGAAGACCGCCACAGCGTTGGCGCCGCGCATGGCGGGGATGTCGCCGTACAAGGAAGTGGGGATGGCCTGGAACGCGAAGTAGATCGCGGCGAATGCGCTCCAGCGCAGGATGTCCTTGGGGGTCACGCGAGGGGGTGGGGTTCTGGTTGCAGCACGTTGGGGTGTGCGGGAGCGGGGAGCATAGCGTGGTCGGCAGGGCTGCACGATTCGCGATGTCGGGGGACGCGTGCGGTGATGCGGCTGCGAGCTTCGAGGGCTGCAGGCTGCCCTTGCCTGCACTTGCCACGTCGATGCAAATAAAGCGACAATCGTCGCCTTAAATGCAGCAATCTCTCGCCTCCGTCCTGTTCCCCGAATACCGCCGTCGGGTGCTTGGCCTGCTCTTGCTTCGGCCCGAGGAAGCGCTGCATGGGCGCGAAATCTCGCGTCGCACGGGCCTGCCCGCCGGCACGATCACGCGCGAGCTCACGAAGCTGGCCGACGTCGGATTGCTCAAGCGGGAGAAGCGCGGCAACCAGCAGGTGTACAGCGCAGACACCAGCTCACCCGTGTTCGGTGAGCTGGCAAGCATCCTGCGCAAGACCTCGGGCCTGGCGGATGTCCTGCAGCAAGCGCTGTCGCCTGTCACGACCAAGCTCCGCGCCGCATTTGTGTTCGGCTCCATGGCGCAGGGCCGCGCGACCGCCGGCAGCGACATCGATCTCATGCTGATCGGGGACGTCGGATTCCGAGAAGCGGTCGAACTGCTGCATCCTGCGCTGGCGACGCTCGCACGCGAGATCAACGCCCAGGTTTTCTCGGAGACGGAGTTCACCGCGAAGGCGCGGAAGCAAGCCTTCCTGCGTGACGTGCTTGCCAAGCCGAAGTTGTTCCTGATCGGGAGCGATGATGACCTTGAAGAACTTGCTGGGGATCGGTCTTGATGCGATCAGGCCGGACAGGGCGCGGATCGCGAAGCTGCTGGCTGCGGCGGAACGGAATATCGCCGATGCAGGCCTGAAAGGGCTGAGCACCGAGAACCGGTTCGATGCCGCGTACAAGGCCATCATGCAGGCGGCGATGGCGGCGCTCCATGCGAATGGCTATCGCACGCTCACCAGCAAGCTTGGGCATCATCAGACGGCTATCCAGACCTTGACGACCTCGGTTGGACTGCCGGGTGGAAAAGTCGTCGTGCTCGACGCGTTACGCAAGCAGCGGAACCTGGCCGATTACTCGGGAGAATTGGTGAGCGACGCGGCTGCGGCGAAGCGTGTTGGGAGTGCACGGAGCTGGTGGCGCATGTACGGGGGTGGAGTTGGGCAAACCATCCAGAGCTGCTGTGAAACCAAGGCTCGGGGTCGGACCTCTATAGATAGCGAGGCATGTTGCCAATGAGACTCTACTACCTGACCTCGCTGCACATAGCGAAGATGATTCTGCGCGAACGTCGGATGAAACTCTCGTTGTTCAATGAACTCAATGATCCATTCGAATTGCTCGGCGCCAGCATAGGAGACAAGCTCGCACGCCGGGTGTTCAAGACGATTCTTCTCAAACACTGGACGGATACGCTGGGCATTATTTGTCTGTCTCAAACATGGCAAAGCCCCGTGATGTGGGCGCACTATGCCGCGAAGCACCATGGCGTGTGTCTAGGATTCGACGTCCCGGACTATCTAGCAAGAGAAGTTCGATACTCACCCGATCGCCTCACAAACATGCTCAACAACAACCAGCCTGCTGCGGGATTGGAGCAGCAGAAGCTCGAGGCAGTACTTACAACGAAGTTTGCTGACTGGTCTTATGAACGCGAATGGCGAGTCTTCGCACTACTCCAGGAACGCGATGCAAACGGGAAGTTCTACGTAGACTTCGGCTCGAATCTCACGCTGCGGTCAATAGTTGTAGGTGCGCGTTGCGAGATCGCAGTGCCCGACATGGCGAAGCTCGTCCTGCGTCCGGAAAAGCCAGTTGACGTGTGGAAAGCCAGGCCAGCTTTCACAGAGTTCAGGATCGTACGCCAGCAAAGAGTACCTGTCCTGACCGTGTCCTAGTCGATCCGGTGTTGAGCGCACCGACCATACCCATGGCGAACCAAGCCCGATCCATCGTTTGTGGACATTTGGGGTTCTAACCCCATTTTTTTCACTGCATAAGAGTGGAGCGTCGGATACAAACCTTGGTTTAGCCAAGGCCCATGATCGCCCTCAAGAATGTTCTGAGAGGAGTCAAGAATTGCGGATCGAATTCAAGCACGTACTCAACTAGCGTGGGAACATCACGTGTTTTCCTGAATTCAAGCGCCGCATCGGAAACCTCAGAAAACAATTGGCTCAATGCGGCGGCAGCAT
>JAQGMU010000033.1 GCA_028292195.1 Ramlibacter sp.
CCCAGCACCAGCGCGGTGGGTGCCTTCAGGTCGGCCTGGTAGAGGGTCTGGTCGGCCTCGTCGCTCAGGCCCAGGCACCAGATGCTGCGTTCCTTCAGTTCACCGAGGGTGCGCGCCAGGTTGGTGACCATGAAGTACGGCACCGTCTCGGCGGCCCCGCTGGCGACCTTGGCGACGGTGGCGTTGATGCCGACCGCGTGGTCCTTGGGCGCGATCACCGCATGGGCGCCGGCGCCGTCGGCCACGCGCAGGCAGGCGCCCAGGTTGTGCGGGTCGGTCACGCCATCCAGCACCAGCAGCAGCGGCGGCCCCTGCACGCCATCGAGCAGGTCGTCGAGGGAGTTGACGGTGGGCAGGGTCTCGACCCGCGCGACCACGCCCTGGTGGCCGGCGCTGCCGGCCAGGCGGGACAGGCGCAGGGCATCGGCCTCGACGGCGCGCAGGCCGGCGTCCTGCACGCGCTGAAGGAACTGGCGCATGCGCGCATCCCTGCGCGTGGCCTCGTAGTAGATTTCCAGGATGGAAGCAGGAGCGGTGCGCAGGCGCACCCCCACGGCATGGAAGCCGAACAGGACTTTCGGGGAAGACGACATTGGCGGGATTATCCCGCGTGGGCCGGACCCTCGGGTTGGGTCAGTCGAGCTTGGCGCCGGAGGCCTTCACGACCTGGGCCCACTTGCGGATGTCGTCCTGCAGGATGCGTCCGAATTGCTCCGGGCTGGTGGCATATGGATCGGCGCCCACGCCGCCGTATTTTTCCAGCAGGTCCTTGTCCTTCAGCACTTCCGCCACGTCGCCGTTGATCTTGCGAACCACCGCCTCCGGCGTGCCGGCCGGGGCCAGCAGCCCGAACCAGGGACTCAGCTCGAAGCCCGGCAGGCCAGCCTCGGCCAGCGTCGGCACGTTCGGGAAGGTGGCCGAGCGGTGCGCCCCGGTCACCGCCAGCGCCCGCAGCTTGTCGCCGCGGATGTGGCCCGCCACCGAAGGCAGGCTGCTGAAAGTCATCTGGATCTGGCCGCCGATGGTGTCGGTCAGCGCGCCGGCCGCGCCCTTGTACGGCACGTGCACCAGCTTGATCCCTTGGCTCATGTTCACCATTTCGCCCAGCAGCTGGTTGAGCGAGCCGTTGCCGGCCGAGCCGAAGTTGACCGTGCCCGGATGCGCCCTGGCATAGGCCACCATTTCGCCCACCGTCTTCGGCGGGAAGGCCTGGTTCACCACCAGCGCGAACGGCACCGTGGCCACGGTCGCCACCGTCGCGAAGTCCTTGTAGGGCTCGTAGCCCAGGCTCTTGTACAGGCTGCCGTTGATGGCCTGGGTGCCAACGTAGCTCATGAGAAGCGTGTAGCCGTCGGCCGGCGCCTTGGCGACGAACTCGGTGCCGAGGTTGCCGCCGGCGCCGGGCTTGTTCTCCACGATGACCGGCTGGCCCCAGCGCTCCGACAGCTTCTGGCCGACGATACGGGCCAGCGCGTCGGACGCGCCGCCGGGGGTCTGCGGCACGATCAGGCGCACCGGCTTGGACGGAAAGGCGCCCTGGGCAAAGGCGCCGGTGGCGAAAACGATGGCGACGAGCGCAGCGAGGGTGTGACGGCGAGGGGGCATGGTGCCCGCGATGTTAGCCGCGGCCATCGCCGCGGCGGATGTGGGAATCCCTCAGGCCACGATGCAGCCGGCCTCGATGGTGATGCGGCGCTCGCAGCGCTCGGCGATGCCGCGGTCGTGCGTCACCAGCACCAGCGTCGTGCCCTGCTCCCGGTTCAAGGCGAACATCAGTTCCATCACGGTCTCGCCGGTGGCGAAGTCGAGGCTGCCCGTGGGCTCGTCGGCCAGCAGCACGGCCGGTTGCACGACGAAGGCACGGGCCAGGGCCACGCGCTGCTGCTCGCCGCCCGATAGCACCTTGGGGTAGTGACCGAGCCGCTCGCCCAGCCCGACGCGTCCCAGCATCTCGGTGGCCGCCTTGCGGGCGTCGCGCCGGCCGGCCAGCTCCAGCGGGAGCATCACGTTTTCCAGCGCGCTCAGGTTGCCCATCAGCTGGAAGCTCTGGAACACGAAGCCGACCTGGCGCGCCCGCAGCGCGGCACGATCGTCTTCGTCCAGGGCGAACAGGTCCTCCCCCGCCAGCTTGACCGTGCCCTGGGTCGGCGTATCGAGGCCGGCAATGATGGACAGCAGGGTGCTCTTGCCCGAACCCGACGCCCCGACGATGGCCGCAGTTTCCCGCGCGGCCAGGGAGAAATCGATATCGCGCAAAATGGCGAGCGTCCCGGTGGAGTCGGTAACGGACTTGTGGACGTGTTGGACGGAGATGATGGGTTCAGACATGCGGGCATTTGGGTGGACGCGGCGCGACTTTATCGCGGCCGGCTTAGCTGGGGCTTATGCGGGCCTGGCGCCGGCCGCCGTGGCCCCCGTGATCCTGGTGGTAGGCGATTCGCTGAGTGCGGAGTATGGCCTGAAGCGCGGCAGCGGCTGGGTGGCCCTGCTGGAGCAGCGGCTGGCGAAGGAGAAGATTCCGGCCCGCGTGGTCAATGCCAGCATCAGCGGCGACACCACGGCCGGCGGCCGCTCGCGCCTGCCGGCGCTGCTGCAGCAGCAGAAGCCGACCCACGTGGTGATCGAACTGGGCGCCAACGATGCACTGCGCGGGCTGCCGCTGGGCATGACCGAGGCGAATCTCGCGCAGATGACCCAGGCCGCGCAAAAGGCCGGCGCGCGGGTGCTGCTGCTGGGAATGCAGGTGCCGCCCAACTACGGCACCGACTACACCAACCGCTTCGGCGCTCTGTTCGGCAAGGTGGCGAAGGAGAACAAGGCGGCGCTGGTGCCCTTCTTCCTGCACCGCGTGGCCGACGTGCCGGATCCCCTCAAGATGTTCCAGGCCGACCGCATCCACCCGACGGAAGCAGCGCATCCGCTGATCCTGGACAACGTCTGGCCTGAACTGAAGAAGATGCTGGCCGCCGCCGAGCCGCCGCAAGGCGGCCAAGCCCCCCGTGGGGGCAGGGCGAAGCCCGTGGGGGCACCTGCGTCATGAGTGTGATGGTGTTGCCGGCGGCAATGGCGCTGGAAAAGCTGGCGAAGTTCGATGCCGTGATCGACGCGCGCAGCGAAGCCGAATTCGCCGAGGACCGCCTGCCGGGCGCGATCAACTGGCCGTCGCTGAACGACGCCGAGCGGGTCGAGGTCGGCACCCTGTACAAGCAGGTGAGCCCTTTCGACGCGCGCAAGCTGGGCGCCGGGCTGGTGGCGGCCAACATCGCGCGCCACATTGCCCGCGACATCGGCGACAAGCCCAAGGACTGGCAGCCGCTGGTGTACTGCTGGCGCGGCGGCCAACGCAGCAACTCGCTGGCGCTGGTGCTGGGCCAGATCGGCTTTCGCGTGAACCTGCTGGAAGGCGGCTACAAGGCCTTCCGGCACGCGGTGCTGGCCTCCCTGCCCGGCCTGGTGGAGCGGCTGCAGTACCGCGTGGTGTGCGGCCCCACCGGCTCCGGCAAGACGCGCCTGCTGCAGGCGCTGGAAGCGGCCGGCGCCCAGGTGCTGGACCTGGAGGCGCTGGCCAGCCACCGCAGCTCGGTGCTGGGGCTGATCCCCGGCCAGCCGCAGCCGACGCAGAAGCGCTTCGACACGCTGGTGTGGGAGCGGCTGCGCGCGTTCGACCCGGCGCGTCCGGTGTACGTGGAAAGCGAAAGCAAGAAGGTCGGCAACCTCGCCGTGCCCGAGCCGCTGATGGCGGCCATGCGCGCCAGCCCCTGCCTGCGTCTGGACCTGTCCGACGACGAGCGGGTGCGGCTGCTGCTGGAGGACTACGCGTTCTTCGCAACCGACACCGACCTGTTCTGCAGCCGGCTGAACGCGCTGGTGCAGTTGCGGGGGCGGGCGCAGGTGGAAGCGTGGCAGAAGCAGGTGCATGCGGGCGACATCGAGGCCGTGGTGCGGGAACTGCTGGTGAAGCACTACGACCCGGGCTATGCGTCCTCGACCAGCCGGAATTTCAGCGGGTTCGCGGCTGCGCAACCGATCGCGCCCGCGGATCGGACTCCGGAGGCGATGGCGCAACTGGCCAGGGAAATGGTGGGGTCGCTGCGCGAACCCACCCTACGGGGCCCGGTGGTTTCTTAGGATGGGTTCGCCGCAGGCGACCCCACCATCACAGTGCGCTTAGCGCCTGCTCGAGATCGGCGCGCAAATCCTCCGGCGCCTCCAGCCCGATCGAAAACCGCACCAGGATCCCCTGGTGCTTCCAGGTGCCCAGCTGCTTGCTGCGCATGGCCTGGACGTCGTAAGGCACCACCAGGCTCATCGGCCCACCCCAGGAATAACCGAGCTTGAACAAGCGCAGGCGGTCGCAGAAGGCATCGACCTGGCCACTCGCGTAGCGCGCGTCGAACACCACCGAGAACAGGCCCGCGGCCAGGCCGTCGTCGCCGCACAGCGCCTGCCAGTGTTCGTGGCCGGGCGATTCCTCGAAGGCCGGGTGCAGCAGCTGCGCGATTTCCGGCCGCATGCGCAGCCACCCCGCCAGTTCGCGCGCCGAGCGGTCGTGGGCGCGATAGCGCACCTCGATGCTGGCCAGGGAGCGCAGGATCGTCTCGGCATCGTCGACGCCTATGCCCCAGCCCAGGCGCATGTGCGTGAGCTTGATCTGCTGGTGCAGCGCATCGTCGCGCGTCACCACGCTGCCCATCAGAACGTCACCGCCGCCGCTGGGGTATTTGGTGAGGGCCTGCACCACGATGTCGGCGCCGCTGCCCGGCGTGCGGCGCTCGCCGCGGCCCAGGTCGAAGCCGTTGAAGGCGAGGCCGGCGCCCCAGGTGTTGTCGAGGGCGCTGGTCACGCCGCGCTGGCGGCAGATCTGCGCCAAGTGGGCCAGCGGCACGAACTCCATGGTCACCGAGCCGGGCGCCTCCAGCCACACCAGCCTGGTCTTCGGGCCGATCCGCGCTTCGAGGTCCGCCGGGTTCATGGGGTCGTACAGCTGATAGGTGATGCCCCAGTTCTTCAGCTCGCCTTCGGCCATGGACTTGCTGGGCCCGTAGGCGTTGTCCGGCAGCAGGACCTCGTCACCGGCGCGCAGCAGCGCGAGATTGACGTTGGCGATGGCCGCCAGCCCGCTGGGCACCAGCACGCACTGCGTGCCGCCTTCCAGCGTCGCGATGCGTTCTTCCAGCGTGAAGGTGGTGGGCGTGCCGTGCAGCCCGTAGGTGTAGCCGCTCTTGTGCTTCCAGTCGCGCGCCCGCATGGCGGCGACGCTGGGGAAGATGACGGTGGAAGCCTTGAAGACGCCGGGCTGCGGTGCCTGGAAGCCGGCCGGCGGCTGGTAGGTGTGGTGGATGAGGTCGGTGACTGGCTTGCTCATGCCGGCTATCGTACCTGCGCCGCGCATCCGGACATCCGGACGCAGAGGTCAGGTTTTCACACCTTCCACTTCTCCAGCAGCTTCTCCGGCCGCGTGCTGTCGTAGGTCTCGAACGGCTGGTGGATCCACGGGTTGGTCGGCAGGAATTCGACCTGGTAGTCCGGCGTGAAGGTCGACAGGCCCTTGGTCCAGATCACGGCGCTGCGCAGCTCGGTGATCGCCTTGTAGTTGTTGCGCAGCATGGCCACCACCTTGTGCAGCGTGTGGCCCGAGTCGGCCAGGTCGTCGACCAGCAGCACGCGGCCGGCGATCTCGCCCCTGGGAGTGGTGATGAAGTGCGCGATGTCGAGGTGGCCCTGCACCGTGCCGGCCACGGCGCGGTACGAGCTGGTCGACATGATCGCCAGGGGCTTGTCGAACACGCGCGACAGGATGTCGCCGGGGCGCATGCCGCCGCGGGCCAGGCACAGGATGGTGTCGAACTGCCAGCCGGACTGGTGGATCCGGATCGCCAGCTTCTCGCAGAGGTTGTGGTACTCGTCGTAACTGACGTACAGGTGCTTGCCGTCTTCCGTCAACATGCCGTGGGTCCTTCGCTCAAGCCAGGTAGGGGTGGCGCATCATGATCGTGTGGTCGCGATCGGGGCTGGTCGAGATGATATCGACCGGCACGCCGGTGACCTGCTCGATGCGCTGCAGGTACAGCCGCGCATTGACCGGCAGCTTGTCGTACTGGGTCACGCCCACGGTGGATTCGGACCAGCCCGGCATCGTCTCGTAGACCGGCTTGCAGCGCGAGATCTCGTCGGCGCCCAGCGGCAGGATGTCGGTGTGCTCGCCATCGAGCTCGTAGCCGGTGCAAAGCAGCAGCTCCTTGATGCCGTCCAGCACGTCCAGCTTGGTGATGCACAGTCCCGTGAGGCCGTTCACCTGCGCGCTGCGCTTGAGCAAGGCGGCATCGAACCAGCCGCAGCGGCGGTAGCGGCCGGTGGTGACGCCCATCTCGGCGCCCACGG
>JAQGMU010000081.1 GCA_028292195.1 Ramlibacter sp.
TGATCGCTTGGGCGGTGCCAGCGTAAACCATGGCGGCGCCGGCCGAGTCAGCGGGGGTCAGGGTCACGACGTTGCCGTCGATGCCGGCACCGATGTTCGAGGCAGTCACCGTGATCTTGCCGTTACCATCGGTGATGATCTTGTTGACGTACTTCGAAGGCGCCGTGCTGGTGGCTTCACAGCCCCAGTTGTTGGCGGTCACCGTGCTCTGCGAACCCGACTGGTACACCTCGGTGATGGTCGTGCGGCAGGCCGACGCGGCCAGGATCACTTCCGACATCTTGGCGCGCTTGGTGTAGTCCTGGTAAGCGGGCAGCGCGACGGCTGCCAGGATACCGATGATCGCGACCACGATCATCAATTCGATCAGGGTGAAACCTTGTTGCAGCTGACGTTTCATGAAGAAACTCCGGTTGTGTTGAGAAGAAGCAGGGAGATAGCGCAAGCGCTGTGCCAGGGCCAAAACGTGAACTTGTTCACAGCCAGGCCGCCCGGCCGTAATGAAAGGTGACGGTTCGCGGCGCGCCGCTGACAAATTTGGGCGGCAGACACAAAAAAAGGGGCCGGAGGCCCCTTTTTCCAGACTGCTCAAGCCTGATCAGCCGCGGCAAGAACCCGGCAGGAACTTGGCTTCGATCGTGGTGCCTTGCAGTTGCGAGCCGCAGATCCAACGGTTGATCGCCTGGGCGGTGCCAGCGTAAACCATGGCGGCGCCGGCCGAATCAGCGGGGGTCAGGGTCACGACGTTGCCGTCGATGCCGGCACCGATGTTCGAGGCAGTCACCGTGATCTTGCCGTCGCCGTCGGTGATGATCTTGTTGACGTACTTCGAAGGCGCCGTGCTGGTGGCTTCACAGCCACAGTTGTTGGCGGTCACCGTGCTCTGCGAACCCGACTGGTACACCTCGGTGATGGTCGTGCGGCAGGCCGACGAGGCCAGGATCACTTCCGACATCTTGGCGCGCTTGGTGTAGTCCAGTAAGCGGGCAGCGCGACGGCCGCCAGAATACCGATGATCGCGACCACGATCATCAATTCGATCAGGGTAAAGCCCTGTTGCAGTTGACGCTTCATTGGATAACTCCGGGAAAGAAAAGAAGAGCCAGAGTTACCGCAATCGCCGTGCCAGCCAAAAGAGAGAACTTATTCGCAACTGGACGGCGCCGCAGACGCGAAGTGTTGACACTCGCCGTCAATCGGCGTGACAAATTCTGTTTGTCGGCGCTATTTGATGCAGACCGAGCGGACCTGTTTCAGGTCGGTCAGTCCCATCATGATCTTTTCCATGCCGTCCATCTTCAGCGTGCGCATGCCGGTGGCCACGGCCGCCACGAACAGGACGGCGACGCGGGAGCGTTCCTGGATCAGCTTCTTGATGTCGTCGTCGGCGATCAGCAGTTCGTGCAGGCCGACCCGGCCCTTGTAGCCGGTCTTGTTGCACTTGTCGCAGCCCACCGCGCGATAGAACTTCAGCCGTCCGTCTTCGCCGTACTCGCGGACCCAGTCCTCGTACAGCTTCTGCGCCTCGCCGCCGTAGTCTTCCTTCCAGGGCGCGGTGTGCTGCAGGTCCTGCACGTACTCGGTGACGAAGCTGCGCAGCTCCGCCGGCTCCGGCACATAGGACTCCTTGCAGGCGCACAGGCGCTTGGCCAGCCGCTGCGCCAGGATGCCCAGCAGGGCGTCGGCGAAATTGAACGGGTCCATGCCCATGTCCAACAGGCGCGTGATCGACTCGGGGGCCGAGTTGGTGTGCAGCGTGGAGAACACCAGGTGGCCGGTGAGCGAGGCTTCCACGCCCATCGACACGGTTTCCTTGTCGCGCGACTCGCCGACCATGATGATGTCCGGGTCCGCCCGCAGGAAGGCGCGCATCACCAGGGCGAAGTCGATGCCGGCCTTCTTGTTCACCTGCACCTGGCGCAGGCCCTTCTGGGTGATTTCCACCGGGTCCTCGGCGGTCCAGATCTTGGTGTCGGTGTTGTTCAGGAACTTCAGCACCGAGTGCAGCGTGGTCGTCTTGCCGGAGCCGGTCGGGCCGCAGACGTAGAACAGGCCGTAGGGCTTGGTCACCGTCTGCACGAGGCGCTCGCGGTTGTGCGTCGACAGCCCCAGCTTCTCCAGCGGGATCGGCTCGCCGGCGGCCAGGATACGCATCACGACGTCTTCGACGCCGCCGGCCGACGGGATGGTCGCCACCCGCAGTTCGATGTCGAGCGGCCCGTACTTCTTGAACTTGATCTTGCCGTCCTGCGGCTTGCGGCGCTCGGAGATGTCGAGGTCGCACATGATCTTCAGGCGCGTCACCATCGCCTGGCGGTAGTGCGACGGCACTTCGATGTACGGGATCAGGCTGCCGTCGATGCGGAAGCGGATGCCGGTCTTCTGCTTGCCCGGCAGCGGTTCGACGTGGATGTCCGAAGCCTTCTGGTTGTAGGCGTCGATGATGATCCGGTTGACGAACTTGACCAGTTCGTTGTCCGCGGCCGCGGATTCCAGCGCGTTTTCCTCGCCGCTCTCGTCGTCGCCGAGCGGCGCGTTGAGGTCGGCCAGCATGTCCTCGACCGACACGCCCTGGTCCGGCGCGCCCCACAGCTGCGCCACCGTTTCCTCGAACTCGGTCTGGGTGGTGACGCGCCAGGACAAGCGGCTGTTGCGCGGGAAGATCTGCGGCACGATGCGCGAATTGCGCACCGCCTCGGGGTCGGTGCACATCAGCACCAGGCCCTCGGGCGATTCCTCCAGCGGGGCCCAGCCCTGTTCGGTGACGAATTCGCGCTTGAGCGCGCCCTGCAGCGCCTCGACCCGGATGCGGCTGGAATTGAACGCCTCGTAGGGCACGCCGAAGAACTTGGACAGCGACGGGCCGATCTGCGCCGGCCGGATCGCGAAGTCCTTCATCAGCACCTGTTCGACCGGCTCCGACGCCTCGCGCGCCTTCAGCACCGCGCCCTGCAGCTCCTCGTACGTGATGACGCCGTCGGCGATCAGCCCGTCGTACTTGGTGGCCTTGCGGCGGGCGCTGTCCTGCGCCTTCTGCACCCGCTGGCGGATGGCGGTGGCGAGCGTGGCGCACAGCTGCGTGGCGCCCTCGGTCTCGAGCTCGCCGAACGGCTGGTCGCTCTTGTTGTTGATCACCTGCAGCACGCCGTGCAGGGTGTCGCCGTCGAGGATGGGCACCACCAGCATCTGCTTGGTGCGGTAGCCGGAGCGCTTGTCCACTTCCTTCAGGAAGGTCAGGCTCGGATGGATGCGCTTGAGCCCCTCGTCGTCGTAGACGTCGGCGATGTTGACCGGCTGCTTGGCCATGGCCACGTAGCCCGCGATGCTCTGCGGGCTGATCGGCAGCTTCAGGTCGCGGCTGGCGTTGAGGCCGGTCTTGACCTTGGAGACGATGGCGCTGTGGTCCTCGTTGACCGCATACAGCGTCAGGCGGTCGGCGTTCAGGAGCTTGCAGATGTCCTGGCTCGCCTCGAGCATGATCTCGTCGATGTTCTCGGTGGCGTGGATCCGCGTCGTCACCTGCTGCAGCTGGCGGAAGAACAGCGCCTCGAACGAGATCCCGCGCTTGTCCGGCGGCAGCTGCTGCGAATTGAGGAATTCCTGTTCGCTGTCCTTCGTCTTCAAAACCGCATTCACAACAGGAACTCCTGCCCGGCGCGCAGCCAGCGGATGTCGTGTGCGACGTTGGGCCCGAAGGGCTGCGTCTGATCGAAGCGCTGGATTTCCGTCATGATCAGCTCGGTCTCGGCCGGCTTCGTGTGGGTGATGAAGATGGGGAAGCGCTTGCCCTTGTCGATGCAGTCCAGCTCCTCGGCCAGCGCCAGCGGCGACAGGTGCAGGCTGCGGTGAGCCAGGTCCTGCTCGCGGTTGGAGAAAGCGGTCTCGATCACCAGCGCCGCCACCTCCAGCTGGTTGATCCGGCGCCAGAAGGCCGGGTTGCGCTCGGTGTCGCCGGTGAAGATCCAGGCGCCCTGGCCGCCCGTCACCGCATAGCCGCAGGCCGGCACCGTGTGCACCGCCGGCAGCACCTCGACGCGCTTGCCGTTCAATTCCAGCACCTGGCCGATCTGGAGCTCGTGGAAGGTGATGAAGGGCGCCTGCGGCGAGGGAATCCGGCTGAAATCCGGCCAGATGACGTTGTTGAAGATGTGGGCCTTGAGGGCGGCGATGGTGCCGGGCAGGGCGGAGATGCGGATCGGCTCGGAGAGCTGGGAGGCGATGGCGTCCACCATCAGCGGCAGCGCCGCCACGTGGTCCAGGTGCGAATGCGTCAGCAGCACGTGCTTGATGCCCCGCATCTCCGTCAGGGTCAGGTCGCCCACGCCGGTGCCCGCGTCGATCAGGACGTCGCCGTCGATCAGGAAGGACGTGGTCCGGCAATCCTTGGCGATTGCGCCCGAGCAGCCCAACACCCGCACCCTCATGCAGCGCCTCTCAAACAAAGCCAGTGGCTCACTTGGTCTCGAACGTGGTCGCGCCGTCCCAGCCTGGGTCGAATGGCAGCAACCTCATCGAGGCTACACGCTCGGAGTACAGCTCGTAAAGGTATTTTTGCGCGTTCATTCGCTGCAAATTAAGCATATGCAGGTCGCATTGGTCCCAGTCCTGGGCCCGGTAGGCCTTCAGGAAGGCGTTCCAGGTTTTCAACTCGTCGGCGGTGGCCTTTTCCAGCTTGCCGCTCGCGGCGACGGGGTAGAAGATGCCCACCGCCTGCTCCTTGCCCTTGACCCGGACCCGGTCCAGCTCGAGCCAGCCGAATTCCGGGGCCTGTTTGCGGGCCGATTCGCTCACCACGATGTCGATGCCGTACACCTTGGACAGGCCTTCCAGCCGCGAGCCCAGGTTCACGGCGTCGCCGATCACCGTGTAGCTGCGGCGGATGTCCGAGCCCATGTCGCCCACGCACATGGTGCCGGTGTTGAGGCCGATGCCGACGCCGATCTCCGGGAGGCCCTTGGCCCGGTGTTCGGCGTTGATCTGGTGGACCGCCTGCGACATCGCCATCGCCGACTGCACCGCCAGCGCCGCGTGGTTCGGGGTTTCCACGGGGGCGCCCCAGAAGGCCATGACGCAGTCGCCCATGTACTTGTCGATGGTGCCGCGGTTGGTCCGGATGATGTCGGTGAGCCGGCTGAAGACCGCGTTCAGCAGCTCCTGCAGCTGGGTCGGCTCCATCTTCTCCGACATCTTGGTGAAGCCGCGCATGTCGCAGAACATCACCGTCAGCTCCTTGCTGGCGGCCTTCATGCTGTAGCTGTCCGGGTCCTTCACCATCTCGTCCACCAGCTCCGGCGGCACGTAGGTGCCGAACAGGTTGGCCAGCTCGCGCTTGTGGCGGCTTTCGACGAAGTAGCCGTAACTCATGTTCAGGGCGAAAGCGGCGATGGCCATCGTCAGGGGAGCCGCCAGCGGCAGCACCCAGTTGTAGGAAAAATAGAGCCAGTAATTCAGCGCCCCGATCAGCGCGATGACGACCACGCTCAGGATCACCGCCCGGGTGGCGGAAACCAGCGGCAGCAGGATCGCCAGCACCAGGCCGGCCACCAGCAGGATGATGATTTCGTAGCCCAGCGCCCAGTCCGGCTTGATCGGGATCCGGTTGTCCAGCAAGCCGGAGATCAGGTTCGCATGGCTCTCGACACCGGCGTAGGCCTCGCCCACCGGCGTCACCCGCAAGTCCTGCAGCCCCGGGGCGGTGGTGCCCACCAGCACGATCTTGCCCTTGAGGCTGTCGGCCGGCAGCCGCCTGGCGATCACGTCGGCCGCCGAGATGTACTTGAAGGAGCCGCCGGTGGCGCCGCCAGGCCCGCGGTAGGGCACCAGCGTGATCACGCCTTCAGCCACGGGAACGATGCGGCTGCGCTCGCCCAGCCGCAGCCGGATGTGGTCCAGCCCCTGGTAGCTGCGGCCCACGCCCTCCTGCGCGAAGCCCGGCTCCACCGCCGGCGAGCCCACCATCATCCGGTACATGGCCAGCGCCAGCGACTCGTAGTACCGGTTCTTGTATTCCGCCACCAGCGGCACCGCGCGGACCACGCCGTCGCTGTCGCTCATGGGGTTGAAGAAGCCGGCCACCGGCGCCGCCTGCGCCAGCGGCGCGATGTTGGAGCCGTAGCCGCTCCAGCTGGTGAACTTGATCGGCCGGCCGCGCAGCGCTTCCTGCTCCATCACCGGCTTGGGCAGGACGCCGATCGCGAGACCCTGGCGGTCGTCGCTGGTGAAGTAGTAGCCCAGCACGATCGGCCGGTCCTTCAGCGACCTGGCGAACAGCGCGTCGTAGTCGAGGGAGCCCTGGATCTGCGCCAGCTTCGCGCCGAAGGCCGGCTGGTCCTTCAGCTCGCCCTGCGCGAGCTGCTGCAGGCGCTGCAGGCCCGAGGTGTCGTCGGGCTCGGGGAACACCACGTCGAAGCCCAGGATCGCGATCTTCTGGCGGTCGAACAGCTCGTCGACCATGCCGGCCAGCTTGTTGCGGCTCCAGGGCCAGTGGCCGACTTCGCCCAGACTCTTCTCGTCGATGTCGACGATGACCACCCGGTCGTCCAGCGTCCTGGGCATCGTGACCCGCAGCCGCGCGTCATAGATGATGTTGTCCAGCCGACGCAGGACGTCGATCGGCAGCACGTCCATGGCGTGCAGCAGCGCGAGCACCAGCGGCACGAGAGTGATCGCGATGCGTGACCAGTGCTTGGACAGCAAGCTCTGAAGCCCCCCGGGTCTAAGTCCCGGTTAAAGAAGGAAGAAAAGGCGGGTCAGCCCGCCTGCTGCAGGAACTGCATCTGGGTGCCGGCCAGCTCCAGCATGTCGCCGTTCTTCAGCGTCACCGGCTCGGGGCCGATGGCGTTGCCGTTGAGCGTCGGCTTGTTGGAACCCTCGACATGCGCCACCACGAAACCGTGGGCGCGCTTGGTGATGGCGGCCACGGCCACGCCGGGCTTGCCGATGGTGGTGACCACCTTGACCAGCGGCACTTCGCGGCCGGCCGCGGCGCCGGACAGCACCTTGATGCTGGCGGCGACGGGCTCGGGGTGCGCGGTCGCCGCGGGCGTT
>JAQGMU010000085.1 GCA_028292195.1 Ramlibacter sp.
CCCGCCAGTGGCCCGGCCTGTCGGCGGGGGCCGGGCCGCGCGGCGCCATCGCGCTGGTGCGGGCCGCGCGCGCCACCGCGCTGCTGGCGGCACGCGACTTCATCACGCCCGACGACGTCAAGCAGCACGCGCTGCCGGCCCTGCGGCACCGCGTGCTGATGGCGCCGGACGCCCAGCTGGAGGGCCGCACGGTGGACGAACTGCTGGCCGCCGCCCTGGACAGCGTGCAGGCCCCGCGCGGGTGAGCGAAGCATCGTGAAGCTGCGCGCCGTCCTCCCCACCCGCGCCACCGCCTGGGCGCTGGCCGTGCTGGCCACGGCTGCCAGCGTGGCACTGCTGCTGGAGGTGGAGCTGGTGACGGTGGCGACAGCCAGCGGCGTCGCCCTGCTGGCCGGTGCCGCCTGGGCCGCGTTGGACTTCGCGCGCAGCTGGCGCGCCTGGCAGCAGGCGCCGGTGCAGGTGCAGCGCCGCCTGCCGACGGCTTTCGCGCTGGGCGTGCCTACCGAGGTGCTGCTGCACCTGGACAACCCCGGTTCGCGCCGCTGGCAGCTGTCCGTGTTCGATGCGCCCGATGCGCGCTTCGCCTTCGACGGCCTGCCGCAGACGGTGGTGCTGCCGCCGCGCAGCCGCGCCACGCTGCGCTACACGGTGACGGCGCTGCAGCGCGGGCCGGTCAGCTTCGGCGCGACGCAGCTGCGCTGGCGCAGCCTCGGCGGTGCTTTCGAGCTGCTGCATGCGCTGGGCGAGCCGCGTGCGCTGCGCGTGTATCCCAACTTCGCCGCCGTCGCCGGCTACGCCTGGCTGGCCGGCGACCGCCGGCTCTCGCAGATCGGCATCAAGACCTATGCCCAGCGCGGCATCGGCACCGACTTTCGCCAGCTGGCCGAATACCAGCGCGGCGAGCCGGTGCGCCACATCGACTGGAAGGCGACGCTGCGCCAGGGCAAGCCGATCGTGCGCCAGTTCCAGGACGAGCGCGACCAGCGCGTGTTCTTCCTGCTCGATTGCGGCCGCCGCATGCGCGCCGACGACGGCGGCGGTGGTGCCGGCGGCAGCCATTTCGACCAGGCGCTCAACGCCTTGATGCTGCTCGCCTACGTCGCCCTGAAGGAAGGCGACGAGGTCGGCGCGCTGACCTTCGGCAACCCGCCGGGCCAGCAGCGCGACTTCGCGCCGCGCAAGGGCACGGCCAGCCTGAACGCGCTGATGAACCGGCTGTACGACATCGAGCCTGCGGCCGTGCATTCGGACTACCTGCAGGCCGCCGACGACATGCTGCGGCACTTCCCCCGGCGCGCCCTGATCATCGTGCTGACCAATTTCCGCGACGAGGACGCCAGCGAGCTGCAGCCGGCCGTGAAGCTGCTGCGGCGCCGGCACCTGGTGCTGGTGGCCAGCCTGCGCGAACGCGTGCTGCGCGAGCTGGCGCAGCAGCCGCTGGCGCGCGCCGAGCATGCGGTGGAGGCCGCGGCCGCGCACCTGTTCGAGCAGGGCCGGCGCGACGCCTTCGCGCGCGTGGTCGGCCACGACGCGCTCTCGCTCGACGTCGAGCCGGCGCAGCTGCCGGCGGCGCTCGTCAACCGCTACCACGCGGTCAAGAGGGCCGGGATGCTCTAGTTCTTTTTGTTCGTCAACCACGAGGAGGAGAAGACCATGTCAGCAGTCAATCCGTATGCGCCGCCGCGAGCGGCAGTAGCCGATGTCGATGAGCTTTCGAACGAAGTCCAGCCCGTGCGCATGTGGTCCAGCCAGGGCCGCATCGGCCGCCTGCGCTTCCTGGCGCACATGGCCGGCGCTTATTTCCTGTTCGGCTTTCTTGGCGTGGGGGTAGGTGCCGGCCTGGGGGGCGCGGGCCTGAGGACCCTGGCCATGGTGGTGATCGGACTCGGCACCATCGCCTACTTCGTGTTCATCGTCTTCAAGTTCATCCAGCGCAGCCACGACATGGACTGGTCGGGCTGGAGCGTGCTGCTCGCCATCATTCCGCTCGCGGGGCTGGTCTGGGTCTTCAAGGGCGGCAGCGCGGGCGCCAACCGTTTCGGCGGACCGCCGCCCGCCAACACGCTGGGCGTGAAAATCCTCGCCCTGATCGTTCCGATCACCGCCGTGATCGGTATCCTGGCGGCCATCGCCCTGCCCGCCTACAGCGACTACAGCAAGCGCGCCAGGCAGGCGCAGATGAAGTAGTCAGCGAGCCAGGCCGTCCACCACGACGCGCTCCACCGCGCGGTCGTCGGCCAGCACGATCAGGGAGAACAGCAGCTCGTCGAGGTTGCGCGCATGCGTGGTCTTGCGCGCCAGCAGCGGCGTGGCGCGCGGGTCCAGCACCACGAAGTCGGCCTCGCAGCCGGGCTGCAGGTTGCCGACGACGCCGTCCAGTCCCAGCGCCTGCGCCGCGCCTGCCGTGTGCTGCCACCACAGGTTCTGCGGCGACAGGCTGATGCCGGGCTTGGTCTGGCCTTCGCGGCCCACGCAGTAGGCCGCCAGCATGGTGTGGAAGGGACAGAAGCTGGTGCCGCCACCGACGTCGCTGGCCAGGCCGTGCCTGAAGCCGATGCGGCGCGCACCCTCATAGTCGAAGAAGCCGCTGCCCAGGAACAGGTTGCTGGTGGGGCTGACCGCGGCGGCTGCGCCGGTGTCGCGCATCAGCGCGCGGTCGGCATCGTCGAAGTGGATGCAGTGCGCGTAGATGGCGCGCTCGCGCATCAGGCCGAAGTCCTGGTAGACCGCCAGGTAGCTGCGCGAAGCGGGAAACAGTTCGCGCGCCCAGCGGATCTCTTCCTTGTTCTCCGCCACGTGCGACTGGATCCAGGTGTCCGGATAGCGCGCGGCCAGTTCGCCGGCGCCGCGCAGCTGCGCCTCGCTGCAGCTGGGGGCGAAGCGCGGCGTGATCGCGTAGCCCAGGCGGCCGCGGCCGTGCCAGCGGCGGATCAGCGTCTCGGTGTCGATCAGCGACTGCTCGGTTTCGTCGCGCACGCCGTCGGGCGAATTCCGGTCCTGCAGCACCTTGCCGGCTACCAGGCGCAGGCGCCGGCGCTCGGCCTCCTCCATCAGCGCGTCGACCGAGTGCGGATGCGAGGTGCAGAAGGCCAGCGCGGTGGTGACGCCGTTGCGCTGCAGCTCGTCGAGGAAGAACGAGGCCATGCCGCGCGCGTAGGCGGGGTCGGAAAACCGCGCCTCGTGCGGGAAGGTGTAGTCCTCCAGCCAGGGCAGCAGGCCCTCGGCCGGCGAGCCGATCACGTCGGTCTGCGGGAAGTGGACGTGCAGGTCGATGAAACCCGGCGCGATGATCCTGCCGGGCAGGTGCTCGATGGCCACGCCCGGGTAGTTGGCGTGCAAGGCGCTGTACGCGCCGGCGGCCCGCACCACCTTCTGCCCCGTGGCGTCGGGGCCGATGACCAGCAGGCCGTCTTCGTCGTAGAGGGCGGAGCCGTCGTCGGCAAAACGCAGGAGGGCGGCGCGTAAGGCTTGCATCGCCCTATTTTGCAAGCTTCCCCTGCACGCCCGATACGAGAAAGTTCATATTCAGTATCTGGTCGTCCGTCATGGCCTTGCCCCTGGCGAGCACCTCGTGGCCCTCGTTGTCGGCAATCGGGCCGGTGAACGGCTGCAGCTTGCCGGCCGCGATGTCCTGCTGCCGCTGCAGCACCTCGGCCTGCACCGCCTTGGGCACCTTGGGGCCGAACCAGCCGACCTGGATCATCCCTTCCTTGACGCCGCCCCACACGTTGCCGCTTTTCCAGGTGCCATCCAGCACGGCCTGCGTGCGGCGCCTGTAATAGTCGGCCCACTGGTGGGTGACGGCCAGCACCTGCGCGTCGGGCGCCGCCTTGCGCATGTCGGAGTGGTAGCCGATGGCCAGCTTGCCGCGCTCCTGCGCCGCCGTCATCACGGCGGTGGAACCGGTGTGGAAGGCGAGCACGTCGGCGTCCTGGTTCATCAGCGTCATGGCCGCCTCGCGCTCCTTCGGCGGGTCGAACCAGGCGTTGAGCCACACCACCTTGACCTGCGCCCTGGGATTGACGGAGCGCATGCCCAGCGTGAAGGCGTTGATGCCCTGCAGCACTTCGGGAATCGGGAAACCGGCGACGTAGCCGGCCACGTTGGTCTTCGTCAGGCGCCCGGCGGCGAGGCCGGCCAGGTAGCGGCCTTCGTAGTAGCGCGCGTTGGCGGTCGCCACGTTGGGCGCCGTCTTGTAGCCGGTAATGGACTCGAACTTCACGTCGGGGAAGTCCCTGGCCACCTTGAGCGTCGGCTCCATGTAGCCGAAACTGGGCGTGAAGATCAGCTTGTGGCCGGTGGCGGCCAGGTCGCGGATCACGCGTTCGGCGTCGGCGCCCTCGGCCACGTTTTCGACGAAGCTGGTCTGCACGCGTTTGCCGAAGGCCGCCTGCACGGCCTGGCGGGCGTCCTCATGCTGGCGCACCCAGCCGGCATCGGTGACGGGCGCGACATAGACGAAGCCGACCTTGAGCGGTTCGGTGGCCTTCTGGGCCGGTGACGGGGGGGAGATGCAAAACAATGCGGCCGCCATGCCGGCGGCTGCGAGGTTTTTGTACATGGTGGTCCTCTACATGGCCCCGGGACTGACAATGAAAAAAGGCCGCCGGGGCGCGACCTTTCGAATGCGATTTTAACCCGGGGCACGCCCCGACTTGTCATCCCGGGCTTGCCCCTGCATTCGTAGGGTGGGTTCGCCGCAGGCGACCCCACCATTCTTCGTGACGTTCCGGGACGCGTCGCGCCAGGCGCTGCGCGCCGGGATCGCTGCGCGAGCCCAGCCTACGAATGCTGCCGCGCGTTCGGGACGCGCGCATGGTGGGGTCGCTTCGCGAACCCACCCTACGAATGCGCAGCGAACACGGCGTCGAGTTGTTCCAGATAGCGCTTCTTCGCCGTCGCCTCCGCAAAGCTCCCCTCGAAGCTGTTCGCCGCCAGCCGGTACGCATGCCCCGCATCCATCCCCGTTGCCGCAAACGTCTGCAGGAAGTTCTCGTTCAGGTAGCCGCCGAAGTAGGCCGGGTCATCGGAGTTCACCGTGGCCACCAGGCCCGCGTCCAGCAGCTGGCGCAGGTTGTGGTCGGCCAGCCTGGGGAACACGCACAGCTTCAGGTTCGACAGCGGGCACACGGTCAGCGGGATGCGATCCTGCGCCAGCCGCTTCATCAGGGCCGGGTCCTTCACCGACTGCACACCATGGTCGATGCGCTCCACCTTCAGCACATCCAGCGCCGCCCACACATAGGCGGGCGGGCCTTCCTCGCCGGCGTGCGCGACCAGGTGCAGGCCCAGTTGCCGGCACCTGGCGAAGACTCGCGCGAACTTCTCGGGCGTATGCCCCTGCTCGCTCGTGTGCAGGCCGACGCGGATGATCTTGTCGCGGTTAGGCAGAGCCTGCTCCAGCGTCTCGAAGGCCTCGGCCTCGCTCAGGTGGCGCAGGAAGCAGAGGATCAATTCGGCATCCACGCCCAGCTGCGTACGCGCGTCACGGCAGGCGCGGTGCAGGCCTTTCACCACCGTCTCCATCGCCACCCCGCGCGCCGTGTGCGTCTGCGGATCGAAGAAGAGCTCGGTGCGCAGCACGTTGTCGGCCTTCGCCCGCAGCAGGTAGGCCCAGGCCATGTCGTGGAAGTCCTGCTCCTTCAGCAGCACGCTGGCGCCCGCATAGTAGATGTCGAGAAAGCTTTGCAGGTTGGTGAAGGCGTAGGCCTGGCGCAGGTCCTCGACGCTGGCATAGGGAATGGCGACGCCGTTGCGCTGCGCCAGACTGAAGATCAGCTCCGGCTCGAGCGAGCCCTCGATGTGGATGTGCAGTTCGGCCTTGGGCATGGCGGCCAGCAGCGCCGGCAGGCGGTCGGCGGCGACAGGGGGCACGGCGTGGGGCATCAGCAAACTCCGAAAGTGATGGCCATTCTGGAAAGGTAGCGGCGGTAGGCGGACGAGGCGCGGTCCGCCGCGGTGTGCAGTTCCGCCCGCGGGTCCAGCGGCAGCCGCTTCGGGCTTTGCGACTCCAGCACCGGCTGGTCCTGGCGGAAGATGGTGTCCTGGAAGGCGCGCAGCTTGTCGTCGCCGGATTCGAAATCGGCCACGGCCAACCGGAACCAGACCCGGCAGCGCTCCGGCTCCAGCGGACAGACGAACAGGGCGATGGACTCGCGCCAGTCCGGCAGGGCCACGCTGCCCGCCTCCGGGATCTTGGTCAGCACCGCCGTGTACGGGCCCGTGACCTCGTAGGTGTACTCCACCTGGGCCGGCGCAGTCGAATGCAGGTTGGATTGCGGTTGCCACGCCTTGCATTGCGTCGCCCGCAATCCGGTGGGCGTTTCTTCCACGGTGTAGTCGTCGATGGCGGCGGCGCCGCGCGCCCCCAGCCAACCTTCGTGGACGAAGGCGAAGTGCGACAGGTCGAGAAAATTCTCGACGACGCGCGGCGCACTGGTGGCTACGTCGTAAGGCCCGCAATTGAGCTTGCGCAGCCGTTCATCGTCTTGCGCCGCGAACACCGGCAGGGCGTGGCGGCTGGCGGCGAGCCGCACCCACAACAGCTGGTGCTCCGCGCGCATCTCGCAGGCCGCCACGCGGTGGCCCGCCGGCGGCACGAAGCCGGGCAGGGCCGGCACGTGCGCGCAATGGCCCGTCCCGTCGAACTGCCAGCCGTGGTACGCGCACTCGAGCCGGTCGCCGCGCACGCGGCCCAGGGAGAGGCGGGCGCCGCGGTGCGGGCAGCGGTCCGGCCACGCGTGCGGCGCACCGGCGCCATCGCGCCAGAGCACCAGGTCTTCCCCCAGCAGCCGCACGGCGAGCGGGGCGTCGCCCAGCGCATCGAGCGCGGCGACGGGGTGCCAATGCTGCCTTTCGATCATCCGGGTCCCTGCCTCCAGGCCGTTGTCTTCATCCGAACAGAGGATTTTGTCGCCACGCCGTTGTATGCAGCTTACTTCGAGCGGCACGCCGCGCGCTTGCACGGGGCTGGCTACAGAAAGTTACCTGCAGGGGCTGGCTCGGCCCCATTGACGCGTTGCAAGCCCTGTGCCGGAATGTGTCCGCGGCCGGCTTCCATCCACCGATGGCACCGGCCGCATCCCGTCCAAACATTCCAGCCTCCCACGATTCGGGCACCCACAAAGCGCCCGGGTCGGTATGACCCAGGAGAAACTTCGATGATTCCCGTCCTGAGCAGGCGCGCGCCTGCACTTGCATCCCTGTTGGCGGCCGCATTGCTGGCCGCTTGCGGCGGAGGCTCCGACTCACCACCCGCCGCTTCGGTGCAATCCGGCACGGCCCTGATGGCCGACGTCCAGTCGCAGTCTGCGGCAACGGGCGAAGTCACCAGTGCGCCCGTCGACAGCGACCGCGGCAACCGCGCCAGCAACACGGCGGCGGCGACCAACAAGGCGTACATCGTCCAACTGGATGAACTCCCGGCCGCGGCCTATGACGGGCGCACGCCCGGCCTGAAGGCGACCAAGCCGGCCAAGGGCAGCAAGCTCGACGCCGATTCTCCGGACGTCGCCAATTACGTGGCGCACCTGGCGAACAAGCACGACGACGCGCTCAAGCGCGTCGGCAACGGCCGCAAGCTTTACAGCTACGGCTACGTGTTCAACGGCTTCGCCGCGGAGCTGACCGACGCCCAGGCGCAGAAGCTCGCGGCGACCAAGGGCGTTTTGTCCGTGGTCAAGGACGAATTGCGCCAGATGGACACCTCGTCCACGCCCAGCTTCCTCGGCCTGGCGGGTCCGACCGGCTTCTGGGAAAAGACCGGTGCCACCGGGGAAGGCGTGGTCATCGGCATGGTCGATTCCGGCATCTGGCCGGAATCCGAAAGCTTCAGCGACCGCACCGGCACCAACGGCAACGGCACCAAGGACGGCAAGAAGGACTACAAGCACATCCCCGGCTGGAAGGGCAAGTGCATCAACGGTGACCAGTTCAACGCCAGCAACTGCAACCAGAAGCTGATCGGCGCGCGTTACTACAACTCCGGCTTCGGCGGCGACGCGGGCGTCAGCGCGCGCTGGCCCGGCGGCGAATTCAACTCGCCGCGCGACTGGGGCGGTCACGGCACGCACACCGCCAGCACCGCGGGCGGCAACAGCGGCGTCACCGTCACCGGCCCGGCGGCTCCGTTCGGCGCCATCAGCGGCATGGCCCCGCGCGCCCGCATCTCGGTCTACAAGGTCTGCTGGTCCGAAACGGCACTGGGCGGCGGCTGCTTCGGCTCCGACAGCGTGGCGGCCATCGAGCAGGCCATCGTCGACGGCGTGGACGTGATCAACTTCTCCATCAGCGGCACCAGCACCAATTTCCGCGACCCCGTGGAAATTGCCTTCATGTATGCGGCAGAGGCGGGCGTCTTCGTCGCCACTTCGGCCGGCAACAGCGGCCCGACGGTGAGCACCGTCGCCCACCCCAGCCCGTGGCTGACCACGGTGGCCGCCGGCACGCACAACCGCTCTTCGGTCGGCTCGGTGACCCTGGGCAACGGCGCGAACTATACCGGCGTCTCGCTGGCGGCAGCGCTCGTCGGTCCCGCTCCGCTGATCAACTCCACCGCGGCCGCCGTTACGGGCGCCAACGCAAGCGCCGCGGCGCTTTGCTACTCCACCTCCTGGAACGGCGGCACGCCGGTTCTCGACCCGGCAAAGGTGACCGGCAAGATCGTGGTCTGCGAGCGCGGCACCAACGACCGCGTGAACAAGAGCCTCGCCGTGCAGGAAGCCGGCGGCATCGGCATGGTGCTGGTGAACGTCGCTCCGGGCACCCTCAACGCCGACTACCACTCAGTGCCCACCGTGCACTTGGCCGACACCTTCCGCACCGCTGTCGAGGCGTATGCGGGAACGGCTGGCGCGACGGCGACCATCGCCAAGTCCACGCTCGACTTCAGCACGCCGGCGCCCTTCACCGCATCGTTCTCCTCGCGCGGCCCGTCGCTGGCCGCCGGCGGCAACGTGCTGAAGCCGGACATCATCGCCCCCGGGCAGGACATCCTGGCTGCTGTCGCGCCCCCGGGCAACTCCGGCCGCAGCTTCGACATCTACAGCGGCACCTCGATGTCCAGCCCGCACATCGCCGGCATCGCCGCGCTGTTCAAGGAGCTGCAGCCGTCGTGGTCGCCGATGGCGATCAAGTCGGCGATGATGACCACCGCCTATGACGTGCTGGACGGGCCCAATACCAACCCGCTGGTGATCTTCCGCCAGGGCGCGGGGCACGTGAAGCCCAGCGCCGCCACCGATCCGGGCCTGGTCTTCGACTCCAACATCGTCGACTGGCTCGGCTTCCTGTGCGGCACCCAGCTGCCGGCTTCGTACTGCACTTCCGCCGGCATTCCGGTGATAGCCCCGACCAACATGAACGTCGCCTCCATCGCGCTGGGTGCCCTGCCGGGTACGCAGACCGTGACGCGCCGCGTCACCAACGTCGGCAAGAGCACGGCGACCTACGCGCCCAGCATCACGGGCATGGCGGGCTTCACGACGAACTTCAGCCCCGCGAGCCTGACGATCGCGCCCGGCCAGACCAAGCCGTTCACCATGACGTTCACGCGCACGACGGCCACCCTCGGGGCCTACACTGGCGGCCAGCTAACGCTGAGCGACGGAACGCACAAGGTGCGCGTGCCGATGGTGGCGCGTCCGGTGTCCCTCGGCGCGCCGGCTGAAGTCAGCGGGAGCTACACCGTGACTTTCGGCTACGACGGCCCGTTCAGCGCCACGGGCCGCGGGCTGGTCGCGGCCGCGAAGGCGGCGGGCTCGGTGGCCACCGATGGCACCGCCGACTTCACGATCACCGTTCCGGCCGGCATGACGTACGCGCGCTTCTCCCTGTTCGACAGCGACGTCAGCCAGGCGAGCGACCTCGACCTCGAGGTCTACAACTCCGCTGGCGCGCTGGTGGGTTCCAGCGGCGGCTCCACCGCCTCCGAGGAAGTGAACCTGCGCAATCCGGCCGCGGGCACCTACACGGTCCGCGTGCTCGGGTTCGCGGTGCCCACGGGCTCGGCGAACTTCAACCTGTACAGCTGGACCCTCGGCAGCACCAGTGCCGGCAACATGACCGTGACGGCGCCGGCCACGGCAGTCACGGGCCAGAGCGGCACCATCGGCATCACCACGAGCGGATTGACCGCGGGTACCAAGTACCTGGGCTCCGTGGTGTACGGGGGCGGCAGCAACCTGCCCAACCCGACCATCGTGAGAATAGACCAGTAGCGATCGGGGCCGCGCAAGCGGCCTTCGAAATGCAAACCGGGGCCAGATGGCCCCGGTTTTTTCATGGGAGACGTAAAACCGTCAGTTGCGGCTGCCCGGCGCCGGCTCCTGCGATTGCCCCGGCGGGCACAACATCACGCCGCCGCGCTCGCTGGCGTGGTAGTCCCACACCTCGTTGCCGACCCGCAGTTTCACGCGGTAGCCGGGCACCAGGGCCTGCGTGTAGAGCATGCCCTTGCGCGGGCAACCCAGGCTGCCGTCGGCCCAGATCACCGACTCCGCCGCCACCACCTGCAATTGCGCCGGCGCCAGGCCGGAACGCTTCGCCGCGTCGGCGCGCGCGGCCTCGATGATGCCGGCCGGCGCGCCCATGGATGTCCCCGTCGTGGTCCCTGGCCCCATGCCGGAGCCGGATGGCGCCGCGCAGGCGGGAAGAAAAATGGCCACGATCAGGAGTGGTCTGATCATGGCCATGATTATGTTGCCGCAAGCGCGGGACCGAACCCGCGCGCAGACAAGCTTTACTTCTTGTCGCCGCCCGGCACCTTGCCCTCCACGCCCTTGACGTAGAAGTTGACGCCGCCCAGGAACTTGTCGTCGCCGGTCGCGTCCTTGGCCAGCACCTGCTTGCCGGTGTTGTCCACCAGCGGGCCCTTCCAGATCACCAGGCTGCCGTCCTTCAGGCCGGCCTTCACCTCGTCCAGCTTCTTCTTGGCGGCGTCCGGCACGTCGGCGGCGACGGACACGAAGTCGATCGCGCCTTCCTTCACGCCCCACCAGCTCTGGCCGGTCGTCCACTTGTTTTCCAGCACGTCACGCACGGCCTTGATGTAGTACGGCGCCCAGTTGATGACGGCCGAACCCAGGTGGGCCTTGGGGCCGTAGCTGCTCATGTCGCTGTCCCAGCCGAAGGCGCGCTTGCCCATCTTCTCGGCGGTCTGCAGCACGGCCGACGAGTCGGTGTTCTGCATCAGCACGTCGGCGCCGCCGTTGATCAACGCGGTGGCGGCTTCGGTTTCCTTTGGCGGATTGAACCAGTCGCCGACCCACACCACCTTGGTCTTGATCTTCGGGTTGACCGACTGCGCGCCCAGCGTGAAGCTGTTGATGTTGCGCACCACTTCCGGAATCGGGATCGAGCCGACGACGCCCAGCGTGTTGGTCTTGGTCATGCTGCCGGCGATCACGCCGGCCATGTAGGCGCCTTCGTAAGTGCGGCTGTCGTAGGTGCGCAGGTTCTCGGCGGTCTTGTAGCCGGTGGCGTGCTCGAACTTCACGTCCTTGTTGTCCGCCGCGACTTTCAGCATCGGCTCCATGTAGCCGAAGGTGGTGCCGAAGATCAGCTTGTTGCCCTGGCTCACCATGTCGCGCATCACGCGCTCGGCGTCGGCCGACTCCGGCACCTTCTCGACGAAGCTGGTTTCGACCTTGTCGCCGAATTCCTTCTCCACCGCCTTGCGGCCGTTGTCGTTGGCGAAGGTCCAGCCGCCGTCGCCGACCGGGCCGACGTAGGCCCACGCGATCTTCAGCTTGGGCGCCGGCGCGGGTGCGGGCGCGGCAGCAGCCGGTGCGGGGGCCGGTGCCGGCGCGGGCGCCGGGGGCTCCTGCTTGCTGCAGGCCGCGAGGCCGGCAACGGCCGCCGCGAGGGCCGCCACTTGGAGCAGGGATCGTTTCTTCAGGTCGGTCATTGCCATTTCCTTCTGGGAGGATGGGGTAAAAAAGGGATTATGTTCCGGGATAGAACGGCTTTCCAAGCGACGCCGGCATGTTGATGCGGATCCACGCCGGGTTGCGCGAGATCAGCGCCAGCACCACGATGGTGGCCACGTAGGGCAGCATGTTCAGGAATTCGCTCGGCACCTCGACGCCCACACCCTGCAGGTGGAACTGCAGCATGGTGACTCCGCCGAACAGGTAGGCACCTAGCAACACCCGTGCCGGACGCCAAGTCGCGAAGGTGGTCAGCGCCAGCGCGATCCAGCCCTTGCCGGCCACCATGCCCTCCACCCACAGCGGCGTGTAGACGATGGAGATATAGGCCCCGGCCAGCCCGCACAGGGCGCCGCCGGCCACCACGGCTGCAAGCCGGATCCATCGCACCGGGTAACCCAGGGCATGCGCCGATTCGGGCGACTCGCCGACCGAGCGCAGCACGAGGCCGGTGCGCGACCGGTACAGGAACCAGACCAGCCAGGCCACCAGGCCCATCGCCAGGTAGACCATGGGGTGCTGGCGAAACAGCGCCGGGCCGATCAGCGGGATGTCGCCCAGCAGCGGAATCGAGAAGTGCGGCCGCTCCGGCAGCTTCTCCTGCACGTACTTGATGCCGGCGAAGGCCGAGAAGCCGGCGCCGAACAGGCTCAGGGCCAGCCCGGTCGCGTACTGGTTGGTATTGAGCCAGATCACCAGGAAACCGAACATGGCCGCCAGCAGCGCCCCGGCGCCGGCGCCGGCGGCGAAGCCGATCCAGTCGCTGCCGGTGTTCACCACCGCGGCGAAGCCGGCGATGGCCGAACACAGCAGCATGCCTTCGGCGCCGAGGTTGACGATGCCGGCCTTCTCGTTGATCAACAGGCCCAGGGCGGCGATGGCCAGCACCGTGCCCGAGTTGAGCATCGATGCGAACAGGAGTGCGTAGCTGTCCATGTCAGGCGCCTTTCACGGCCGGCGCGGCGCCGGGAAGGAAGCGGATGCGGTAGGCCATCAGGGTGTCGCAGGCCAGCAGCGTGAACAGCAGCAGGCCCTGGAACACGCCGGTCAGCGACTTGGGCAGGCCCAGGCGCGACTGCGCCAGTTCGCCGCCTATGTAGAACATGCTCATGAGGATGGCGGAGAACACCATGCCCACCGGGTGCAGGCGGCCGACGAAGGCCACGATGATGGCGGCGAAGCCGTAGCCGGCCGGCACATAGGGATTGAGCTGGCCAATCGGGCCCGCGACTTCCAGCGCGCCTGCCAGGCCGGCCGCGCCGCCGGAAATCAGCAGTGCGATCCACAGCGCCTTGCGCGAGGAGAAGCCGGCATAACGCGCCGCCGCCGGCGCCAGGCCGCCGACC
>JAQGMU010000093.1 GCA_028292195.1 Ramlibacter sp.
GATGAGCTGTAGCCGGCTGCCCACCTGTAAATGCATCGCCTCGAAATCGAACTCGCGCGGTTTTTGCCCGCTTTCCTGATCATTGTTCATGGTCGCCGCATTCTTCTTTGCCAGGCAACATGCCCGATCAATTGCCGGCACGTCGCCGATGCATCGATCGCTTGGCTCGCCGGAGGCGCATCATAGCAGATTTCACATTTTTGTTGCGCCGACAGCATTTTTGTCACATCGATACCTCAGGCGGCGCTCCAATCCCCGCTCTTGCCGCCATGCTTCTCCAGCACCCGCACGTCCGTCATCACCATGCCGCGGTCGACCGCCTTGCACATGTCGTAGATGGTCAGCAGCGCGACCTGCACCGCGGTCAGCGCTTCCATCTCCACGCCGGTCGGCCCCACCGTTTCGACAGTGGCGGTGCAGGCCACCGCGGCTACAGTCCCCTCTTCCACCTCGAAATCGACCGCCACCCGCGTCAGCGCCAGCGGGTGGCACAGGGGGATCAGGTCGCTGGTCTTCTTGGCGGCCTGGATGCCGGCGATGCGGGCAATGCCCAGGACATCGCCTTTCTTTACGCTGCCGCTCTGGATGATGGCCAGCGTAGCCGGTAGCATTTCGATCCGGCCACGCGCAACCGCCACCCGGTGCGTCGCCGCCTTGCCCGCCACATCTACCATGTGGGCCTGGCCTTGTTCATCGAAATGGGTCAATCCGCTCATGCAACCACCATCCACATCGTTGCCCCATCATACGGCCACCTTCGACTGGCGCGACCGGCTGCGCGCGGCCAGCATCCACCTCGGGTTGAGCGCCCTGGTGGCGGCGCTGGCGGCCCTGCTGGTGTTCGGGCTCTGGTACCCCTATCCCTACCGCGTCATCTCCGGCGGCCGCGACCTGTTCGTGCTGGTGGTGTCGGTCGACGTCGTGCTCGGCCCGCTGATCACCTTCGCCGTGTTCGACCGCGCCAAGCCACGGCGCGAGCTGCGGCGCGACCTCACGGTGGTCGGCCTGCTGCAGCTGGCCGGCCTGCTCTATGGCCTGTGGACGGTGAACATGGCGCGGCCGGTCCACATGGTGTTCGAGATCGACCGCTTCCGCGTGGTGCACCTGATCGACATCCCGTCGGAGCTGGAGGCGCGCACGCCGCCCGGCATCGAGGTCGCGCCCTGGGGTGGCCCCACGCTGATCGCGGCGCGCCCCTTCCGCAGCGAGAAGGAGAACTTCGAGGCCACGATGGCGGCGCTGCAGGGCGTGCAGATCGGCGCCCGGCCGGACTTCTGGCAGCCCTATGCCGAGGCCCGCGCCGAAGTGCTGAAGGCGGCCCGCCCGGTGAGCCAGCTGCAGAGCCGCTTCCCGCAGCGCGCCGCTGAAATAGCCGCCGCCTTGCAGCAGGCCGGACGCTCCGCCGCCGAGACGTCATACTTGCCCTTGATCGCCCGCAAGGCCGAAGCCTGGACTGTGCTGCTGGATGGCAAGACCGCGGCGATCGTGGGCTACCTGCCCCTGGATTCGTTTTGAGATTTACATCGCCGCTTTTCCGCCGCGTCGGCGCCGCCGCCGCGCTCAGCCTGGTGCTGCTGGGCCTGCCCGCGGGCGCCCAGCTGCCCTCGATGGGCGACTCCGGCGACATGAGCACCAACAGCGAGCGCAAGCTGGGCCTGCGGGTCGCGCGCGAGCTGTACCGCGACCCCGACTACATCGACGACCCGGTGCTGGTGGAATACGTGCAGGGCATCTGGCAGCCGCTGCTGGCGGCCGCCCGCGTGCGCGGCGAGCTCACCGGCGAGATGGACGAGAAGTTCGCCTGGCAGGTGCTGCTGGGCAAGGACCGCACCATCAACGCCTTCGCCGTGCCGGGCGGCTGGCTCGGCCTGCACCTGGGGCTGATCAGCGTGACGGCCAACCGCGACGAACTGGCTTCGGTGCTGGCGCACGAGCTGAGCCACGTGACCCAGCGCCACATCTCCCGCATGATCGAGCGCGAGGGCCGCAACTTTCCGCTGCTGGTGGCGGCCATGATCCTCGGCGCCATCGCCGTCGGCAAGAGCCCCGACGCCGGCGGCGCGCTGATCGCCGGCGGCCAGGCGCTGGCGGTGCAGCAGGGGCTGAACTTCTCGCGCGACATGGAGCGCGAGGCCGACCGCATCGGCCTCGGCGTCGCCACCCAGGCCGGCTTCAACCCGCAGGGGTTCGTCAGCATGTTCGAGAAGCTGCAGCAGGCCTCGCGCCTGAACGACAGCGGCGCCTTCCCCTACCTGCGCACCCACCCGATGAACACCGAGCGCGCCGCCGAAATGCAGTCGCGCCAGCAACTGGCCGGGGTGGCGCCGGCGCAGCCGACGGTGGAGCATTCCATCGCGGCGGCCCGCGCCCGCGTGTTGAGCAATCCCGGGGTCGACGGCCTGCGCGGGCTGGTGACGGAGGCGGATTCGCAGTCGCTCGCCGCGCAGCCGCGGCCACGCCAGGCGGCCGTGCTGTACTCGGCGGCCCTGGCCGCTTCGCGCCTGCGCGACACGCCGCAGGCCACGCACCTGCTGGAGCGCCTGAAGGCCGCGGTGGCCGGCGACGCAGCCGGCGAACGCCAGGCCCGCTTGCTGGAGGCCGAGGTTGCCCTGGCGGCCGGCGCGCCGGCGCGCGCGCTGCGGCTGGTCGACCTGGCCTCCGACCATCGGCCGGACGTGATGCTCGCGGCCCAGGCCCTGATCCAGACCGGGCAGGCGCGGCAGGCGGCGGAGCGCTTGCAGACCTGGGTCGCCTCGCAGCCGCGCGATGCCGGCGCCTGGCAGATGCTGTCGCAGGCCTATGCCGGGCAACAGCAGGAAGTGCGGGCGGTCCGTGCCGACGCCGAAGCGCGGGTGGCGCAGCTGGATTACACGGCGGCGCTGGACCGATTCAAGGCGGCGCAGGACCTGGTGCGCAAGGGCGGCGGCGCCGACCACATCGAGGCCTCGATCATCGACTCGCGCACCCGCGCGGTCGAATCACTTGTGCGCGAACAGGCGCTCCAGCGCTGACTCGATCACCATGCCGAGCGCGGTGTAGATCAGCGAGCCGACCAGGGCGGCGACGAAGCCGCGCACCTGGAAGCCGTCCAGCACCGCGGCTGCGGCCCAGAAGACGATGGCGTTGATGACGAACAGGAACAGCCCGAGGGTGAGCACGGTCACCGGCAGCGTCAGCACGACGAGCACGGGCCGCACCACGACGTTGAGCAGGCCGATGACCACCACTGCGATCAGTGCGTCGGTGTAGTTGGTGACTTGCACGCCGCTGTACACGTAGGCGACGAACAGCAGCGCCGACGCGCTGAGCAGCCATTTGGCGAGCAGCTTCAACATGGGCGCGAAGGATAACAGGGACCAGGGACCAGGGACCAGGGACCAGGGACTAGGGGCTAGGGGCTAGGGAACTGCAGCCCTAGTCCCTAGCCCCTAACCCCTAATCCCTAGATTTCAGTCAAGGCTGAGGAACAGCAGCGCGCCCAGCCCCATCAGGGCGCCGGGTGTCCACTGGCCCGCCGACGGGCCGTCCGGCGTCTTGGGCCGGCGCACGTCCAGCACCCGCTCGGTGCCGTGTTCGGCCATCAGCAGGCGGGTCAGCTCCGGCAGCGGGCCCTTGGCCAGCACCGGCGTCACCGCGTCGCCGCGCTCCCGCAGCGGCGGGATCACCTGGCCAAAGAGCTTGCCGGCCCACTTGGCGCGCCAGTTCTCGCGCGCCGAGTGGCTCACCCACTTGCTGATGCGGTGGGTCATGCGCGGAGCGCAGGCCACCAGCACCCAGTGCGTGGGCCCGCCGGCGGCCGGCAACTGCTGCCGCGCGTAGGCGGGATCGTCCAGGTACACGATGACCTTTTCCATGGGGGCTCCTGTTGCGGGATCAGCCGGCGTTGCCGCTGCTGCTGCCGTCGTTGTTGTTGCGGCCGGCACGCGCCGCCCACCAGCCGGCACCCAGCACGCCGGCAACGCATGCAGCATACGTGCTCCAGCGGGCAATTGCATTCCCCACGTGCGGCGGGTCGAACAGGTCGTCCAGCAGCGGTTCGCCGACGATCATCTTGGCCGCGGTGTAGGCCAGCACGCCCGCGCCGAGCTGGATGATGACAGGGAAGCGTTCCACCAGGCGCAGCACGACCCGGCTGCCGAACACCACGATGGGCACGCTCACCAGCAGGCCGATGATTACGAGGTCGATGGCGCCGTGCGCGGCGCCGGCGACGCCCAGCACGTTAT
>JAQGMU010000097.1 GCA_028292195.1 Ramlibacter sp.
GACTTGGTCACGCCGGTGTCGGCGGCCAGGATGAAAACGACGGCGTGCGCCTGCGGGATCAGGTTGACGGTCAGCTCGGGCTCGGCGCCGATCGCGTTCAGGCCCGGGGTGTCCAGGATGATCAGCCCCTGCTTGAGCAGCGGATGGGCGATGTTGATGAGCGCGTGGCGCCACTTGGGCACTTCCACCAGGCCGTCGGAGCCCACCATCGGGTTGTCTTCCGGCGCTTCCTCGTGCCAGAAGCCCAAGGCCTTGGCTTCGTCCTTGGTGACGCGGCGCACTTCCGAAACCTTCTCGAAGGCCTGGGCCAGCTGCGCGGGGTCGTTGACGTCGAGGTCGATGCGAGTCCACTTCTCGGGGACCGCGCGCCATTCCATCAAGGGCTGGGGCTGCAACCGGGTTTCTATCGCCAGCAGGCGCAGGCAGGGCGGCACCTCGGCGTCGTAGCCCAGCTCGGTCGGGCACATCGTGGTGCGCCCGGCGCTGGCCGGCATGATGCGGCGCTTGTAGCCGGCAAAGAAGATCGCGTTGATCAGCTCCGACTTGCCGCGCGAGAACTCGGCGACGAAGGCGACCATCACCTTGTCGGAGCGCATCTGGCCCTCGAGGCGGCGCAGGCGCTCCTCGACGGCGCTATCGAGCAGCTCGTGGTCCTTCAGCCATTCCGACAACAACTTCAGGCGCAGGGCGAATTCACGCCGCCATGCGCCATGCTGGTCGAATTGGTCGTTGAAAGATGTTGCCAAAGGGGCCCTCGTTGTCCGCTTTGACTATAGCATTTGCCCCTTTTCCACTGTTCAGCTTTTCTGGCAGTGCGGGCAGAAATACGTCGCTCTTTGCCCCTGCCGGATCGTCCGGATGGGGGTGCCGCAGACGCGGCACGGCTGCCCCGAACGGTCGTACACCATGGCCGCTAGCTGAAAGTAACCTGACTCACCGTACGCATTGGAGAAATCGCGCAAGGTACTGCCGCCTTTTTCCAACGCGCGCGCCAATACCTCACGCACCGCGGCATGCAGCCGCGCCGCCCGCGGCCGGCTGATCCTCGCCGCCGACAGCGTCGGGCGGATGCCGGCCAGGAACAGGGCCTCCGATGCGTAGATGTTTCCTACCCCGACCACCAGGTCGCCGGCCAGCAGCACCTGCTTGACGGGCGCCTTGCGGCGCTTCAGGCCCGCGTGGAAGGCTGGCACGCCGAAGTCCTCGCCCAGGGGCTCGACGCCCAGGCCACCGAGCAGCTTGGCTGCTTCGGGCGCGGTTTCGCCGTCCGCGAACACCACGGCGCCAAAGCGGCGCGGGTCGTTCAGGCGCAACACGCCTTTGCTGGTGACCAGGTCGAAGTGGTCGTGCAGCGCCGCCTCGGGCATCGTGGCGGCGAAGCGCAGGCTGCCCGACATGCCCAGGTGCAGCAGCAGCACGCCCCGGTCCAGGTCCACCAGCAGGTACTTGCCGCGCCGGCGCACGCCGCGCACCGTGCGGCCGACCAGGCTGGCGGGCTCCACCCCCAGCGGCCAGCGCAGCGGCTTGCCCATGCGCACGGCCTGGATGCGGCCGCCGGCAATGCGGTCGGCAAAACTGAGGCGGGTGACCTCGACTTCCGGTAGTTCAGGCATGAGGGTGAAAAGGCTTGGATTATTATGGGTCGATGAAGAGATTTCCTTCCGCAGCGGCTGCTGCGATCCTGGTGTGGTGCGCCCTGTGCGCACCGGCGCTGGCCCAGGACGATCCCAACGCATCCGCCGCCGCGGAAGCCGCCGACAGCGGGCTCGACGCCGCGCTGTTCTACCAGCTGCTGCTGGGGGAACTGAATGTACGCGGAGAGGAGGCCGGGGCCGGCTTCGCCCTGATCCTGGACGCCGCGCGCAAGACCAACGACCCGGAGCTCTACCAGCGCGCCGTGGAACTGGCCTTCCAGGCCCGCTCCGGCGACGCCGCGCTGCAGGCCGCCCGCGACTGGAAGCGGGCCTTCCCGCAGTCGCGCGAGGCCAACCGCTACGTGCTGCAGATCCTGGTGGCGCTGAACCGGGTGGCCGACAGCGCCGAGCCGCTGCGCGCCGACCTCGCACTGGTCGACGCCAAGGAGCGCGCCGCCGCGATCGGCGTGATCCCGCGCAACTACGCCCGCGTCACCGACAAGAAGCAGGCCGCCACCGTGGTGGAACAGGCACTGGCCGACTACACGGCCAAGCCCGATACCGGCCCCGCTGCCTGGACCACCATCGGCCGCATGCGCCTGGCCGCCGGCGACGCCCCGGGCGCGCTGGAAGCCGCCCGCCGCGGCCAGGCCCTGAACCCGCGGTTCGAAGGGCCGGCGCTGCTGGCGCTGGAACTGATGGATCCCAAGCTACCCGAGGCAGAGGCCATGGTGCGCCGCTACCTGGAGGGCCAGCCGCTGCCCGAGCTGCGCATGGGCTATGCCCGCGCCCTGCTCGATGGGCAGCGCTACCCCGAGGCGCTGCAGCAGCTGCGGCTGATCACGGCGGAGCAGCCGGAGTTCGCGGAAGCCTGGCTGGTGCAAGGCTCGCTGCTGGTGCAGGACAACCAGCTGGCCGTGGGCGAGGCGGCCTTGAAGCGCTACATCGCCCTGGCGGAGAAGCAGCGCGGCGACGAGCGCAACCGCGGCCTGGCGCAGGCCTACCTGGCGCTGTCGCAGATCGCTGAAAAGCGCCGCGATTTCGCCGGCGCCAGCGCCTGGCTGGACCGCATCGACGACCCGCAGGACCTGATGGCGGCGCAGAACCGGCGCGCTTCCATCCTGGCGCGCCAGGGCAAGATGGAAGAGGCCCGCAAGCTGATCCGCTCGCTGCCGGAGCGCAACGCCGGTGACGCCCGCCTGAAGATGATGGCGGAGGTGTCGCTGCTGCGCGAGCACAAGCAGTACAAGGCCGCCTACCAGCTGCTCGGTCAGGCCGCGGCCAGGGAACCGAAGGACCCCGACCTGCTGTACGACCAGGCCATGATGGCCGAGAAGCTGAACGACTTCGCCGACATGGAGAAGCTGCTGCGCCAGGTGATGGTGCTCAAGCCCGACTACCACCATGCGTACAACGCGCTGGGCTACTCGCTGGCCGAGCGCAACCAGCGGCTGCCGGAGGCCAGGCAGCTGGTGCAGAAGGCGCTGGAATACGCGCCTGGCGATCCCTTCATCAGCGACAGCCTGGCCTGGGTGGAATTCCGGATGGGCAACAAGGAAGAGTCGCTGCGCCTGCTGCAGGCGGCCTGGAAGGAAAAGCCGGACGCCGAGATCGCCGCCCACCTCGGCGAGGTGCTCTGGAGCATGGGCCGGCGCGACCAGGCCGAGCGGGTCTGGCGCGAAGGGCTGGCGCTGAACGCCGAGAACGACACGCTGATGGAAACGCTCAAGCGCCTGAAGGTGAAGCCTTGACGCGTGCCTGGCGCTGGCTGGGGCTGGCGCTGCTGCTGGCCGTGCTGGCTGGCTGCGCGACGCCGCGCCGCGCCGAGGCTCCGCCCGGCGTGCAGGTGTGGAGCGGCCGCCTCGCCCTGAACGTCGATGGCGCGCAGCCGTTTTCGGCCGGCTTCGAGCTCAAGGGTGAGCCGGCGACCGGCGAACTGACGCTGTTCAATCCGCTTGGCGGCACCGCCGGCGTCCTGACCTGGGCGCCGGGTTCGGCCACGCTGCGGACCGGCCGGGAAACGCGCCAGTTCGACTCGCTGGAAGCGCTGGCCAAGGAGGTCACGGGCACGCCGCTGCCGATCGCCGCCCTCTTCGACTGGCTGCAAGGCCGCGCCACCGACGTGCCCGGCTGGCAGGTGGACGTGAGCCAGGTGGCGCAGGGGCGGCTGCGGGCGCAACGCACGGCACCTCCGCCTGCGGCCGACCTGCGGGTCGCCTTCGAGCGTTGAGGGCCGCCATGCGCGCCCTCTACGACGTCCCGGCGCCGGCCAAGCTCAACCTGTTCCTGCACATCACCGGCAGGCGGGCGGACGGCTACCACCTGCTGCAGTCGGCCTTCATGCTGGTCGACTGGCACGACACCCTGCATTTCGAGCGTCGCCCGGGCGGAAAACTCAGCCGTGAAGACCTGGGGCCGGCGCTGCCGGCGGACGACCTGGTCCTGCGGGCGGCCCGCGCCCTGCAGCAAGCCACGGGCAGTACCGAGGGCGCGCACATCCAGGTGGAGAAGCGGGTTCCGGCCGAGGCCGGCATGGGCGGGGGCTCCTCGGACGCCGCCAGCTGCCTGCTGGCGCTGAACCGGCTGTGGAACCTGGGCCTGGCCCTGCCGGCGCTGGAGAAAATCGGCCTGGCGCTGGGCGCCGACGTGCCCTTTTTCCTGCGCGGCCGCAACGCCTGGGTGGAGGGCATCGGCGAGCGGATCACCCCGATTTCGCTGCCGTCGGCCCGCTTCGCGGTGGTGAAGCCGGCGCGCGGCCTGGCCACCAAGGGGATCTTCCAGGACCCCCAGCTGAAACGGGACAGCGACGATGCTACAATCTCAGGCTTTGCTGCAAACCCCTTTGGTTTCGGTCACAACGACCTGGAACCGGTGGCCCGCAGGCTCTGCCCGGATGTGGGCGAAGCGCTGCAATGGCTGGGTTCGCAGGGCTTGCGAGGCCGGATGACCGGCTCGGGCAGCGCGGTCTTCGCGCTGCTGCCGCCGGGAACAGTCCTGGCGCAGGCACCGGCGGGCTGGGTGGGGCGGGAATGCAGCAATATGGAGGTTCATCCCCTGGTGGGATGGGCACCCAGCGACGATTCGGTTTGAGGCTGGTTTCAGCCTCCGACCCGTGTAGGGGAGTCGCCAAGTTGGTTAAGGCACTGGATTTTGATTCCAGCATGCGAGGGTTCGAGTCCTTCCTCCCCTGCCAAACCGTTTTCCAGTCAGGTCTGACCCGCAAAGACTCAGGTTTTCCACATGCAGGCAGCTCCCGCTCCCGATTTCATGGTGTTCACCGGCAATGCCAACCCGGCATTGGCGGAAGAGATCGCCAGCCACCTGGGCATCACGCTCGGCGCGGCTTCGGTCAGCCGTTTTTCCGACGGCGAGATCACGGTCGAACTCAACACCAACGTGCGGGCACGGGACGTGTTCGTGGTGCAGTCCACCTGCACCCCGACCAACGAGAACATCATGGAACTGCTGATCATGGTCGACGCGCTCAAGCGCGCCTCGGCCGAGCGGATCAGCGCGGTGATCCCCTACTTCGGCTACGCCCGCCAGGACCGCCGGCCGCGGTCGGCCCGGGTGCCGATCTCGGCCAAGGTGGTGGCCAACCTGCTGGAAACGGTGGGCGTGGCGCGGGTGCT
>JAQGMU010000677.1 GCA_028292195.1 Ramlibacter sp.
GCGTGAGAACGACGAGCGGCGGTAGCGAGACTGCGGCCGCAAGCGACAGCACCGGGCTCAAGATAATCATCGCCGCGGCAATCGTGATTAAGCGGAAAAGATTTGATATTAACGTCGCGACGCCGCGAGTGAACAGGGTGTCGAGCGTCTCGACATCGGCGGTGCAACGGCTGATTGCGTCGCCTAGCGGTGTTTTGTCGAAGTAGGCCGCGGGGAGACGCTGTAGGTGATCGAACAATCGCACGCGCAGGTCGCACAGCACGCGCTGCGCCACGGTTGCCGCAAGATATCCCGAGCCGAACGAGAGCCCCTGGCCGAACGTTATTGCGCCGAGGTAGAGAAAAGCGAGCGTGAGCAAACCGTCCGTTTTCCCGGCCACCAGGTGATCGTCAACGATCCGCCTTATAAGCAGGGGAGGGAGCAGCTCGATAAGGGCGCCAGCCAGCACGAGGAGCGCGATCACGAAAAGCATATGCTTCCACGGCCGGATTAACCCGCCGAGTTGATTGCCGAAGCGTGAGCGCGGTGCTGAGGCACCTGCCGCAGCGAGGGTCATGTTCCCGCCTGCTCGACGACGCGGTCCGTGCGCGCCTGTGCGCAATAGATACGTGCGTAAAGGCCCTGCCGCGCCACGAGCTCATGATGGGTGCCGTGTTCTTCGATCCTGCCGTTTTCCAGGACGATGACGCGATCGGCCCGCGGGAACGCGGCCAAGCGCTGCGAGCAAAGCACGATCGTTAGACGTTCGTGCAGCGGTCGTTGCGACCCGAACGCGTCGCGAAGCGCTTCTACGATGCGCGCCTCCGTCTCGACGTCAACAGCAGAGAAGGGATCGTCCAGCACGAGCAGGCCAGGAGGGCGCGGCGCATAAGCCGCGATTGCACGCGCAAGGCCTAGGCGCTGCCGCTGGCCGCCAGAAATGCGCACACCAAGCTCGCCGATCTGTGTGTCGAGTCCGGCCGGGAACTGGGCGACGTCTGCGTCTAGGGCCGCGACACGCACTGCTCGCGCGGCGAATGCGGAGCAAGCGGCCGGCGCCGAGAGGAGGACGTTGTCGCGGATCGAACCGGAGAAAAGATGCGGGTCTTGTGGCAGGTAACCGATTACTCCCGGCGCGTAATTGACTGCCGAGCCGTCGGCCGCCCTCAGACACACCTGCCCCGATTCGACCGGGTAGGTGCCGATGAGCGCGCGCGCGAAAGCGCTCTTCCCTGATCCAACCGCACCCGTCACGGCGACGATGCTTCCCGGCGCGATCTCAAATGAGAGATCCACCAAGGCGGGACGCGTGGCACCCGGGTAGCTGAACGTGACGTTATTCAGCCAAGCGCCTATAGGTCCTGAGTGATTCCGCATGATGGCGGTCGGGCGCTGATTAACTCCAGCTACATGCTCCGACTTGAAGGATGAGAACCTCGGCTCATGCGCAACGGCGAGAGCCGGCGCCAACATCGATTCGAGCCGGACGTACGCGGCGCCCCCGCTCTGAATTGAATTGACCATCTGCGGGATTCGAAAACCGCGCTCTGCAAAGCGGACGAATAGCGTGAGATAGGCAACGAACGCACCGACGCTCATCGCGCCGTCGACGACGCGTTGCCCACCGTGCGAGATAACCACCACGATGCCGGACATCATCAGCGTGCTGTAAACCACGGGCAGGCTCAGGCGCAGCCGCGAGGCGCTCAGATTGCGCTCCGCGAATTCGCGCGAGGAGTTGTCAATGACGCCGGTGACGGCGGAACGCCGTCCGAAGAAGCGCACCACGCGAAAGCCCGCAAGCAGCTCCTGGATGCTTGCCGTCAGCGCGGCATTCGCTTGCCGCGCACGCGTGGTTCGCTCTGAGACCCACCGCCCCGAGGCGTGAGCAATGATCATCGCGATCGGCACGGGCGCCAGCGCAACAGCGGAAAGGTGCGGATCAATGACGAACATGGCTACGACGAACGAAAGCGAGAAGAGAATCGTGTCCCACGTCTCGATAGTGAATTCCCGCAGGCCGACGCCTAACACCTCCACGTCGCCGATGATGCGCGCCAGCTGGTCGCCAACGGACATTCGATGCAGGTCCGCGATCGGCTTCGAAAGGGCAGCGCGTAGTGCATCGGCACGAAGGTTCGCCCGCATGCGGGCGTTCGCGGTGATGAGCCACCAGCGCTTAAGCACACGGGGCCCCTCAGTCAGCAGCGTGCCTCCAACCAGCAGCAGCGCAGCAACGGTTACGTCACCTCGCGTCGCTTCGCCGCGCTCGAGCGCCAGAGCTTCGTCGATCGCACGCCCGAGAAGGATTGCCGGGAGGATCACAGCTGTGTTCATCACGATGCCCGCCAGGGAGCCGAGCACGAGCTCACCTGCGACTTGGCGCAAGTAACCGCGAAGCTTCCAGAGGTATGTCATGACACGGTGTTCGCAGCGGGGCTCATGCCCCGCTGGGCAGTGCGGCTATTTCCGAGGTCGGATAGCGCGTAGTTTCCGGCCGGTAGTGGCTCATTCGGCCCCCTCCCCAAGAAGCGACCGAACCTTGCGCGCTGTCCGGCGCTGTGTGCCGCAGATGCGCAACAAGCTACAGCGGTCGCACGAGCTTCGTGACTTTGCCCTTATTCGCGACGAGCACTTCGGCGACGGGCTTGTGATTCTTGATCATCGGTTTCACCGAGAAAACGGTGCCGCCCTGCGCCTTCTGCACGCGCGCGACCAGGTCGACGAGCGAGGTGCGGCCGAGCGCTACGAGGGCGAGCTGTTCGGCGGATCGCGAGATGTGCTCGACGTCCTTGAAGACTTCTACTTTGGGCTCCCACTTGTCTTCGGGGCTGCCGCTGAGCTCCTCGAGCACGTTCTGCTCTGCCGGAACGTTGAGTCCTTTCTCAGCGGTGTAAACGGAAAGCGAAAGCTTGCCGTCTTCCATCTCGAATTTTCCCGAGATCACTGCGCCATGGCGTTTTTCCGCCTGGCGAAAGCCCTCGAGAAGAGTCAGCTTGCTCTTGCTCAATGCGTCGACGAGCGGCTTCATGTCGCGCGTGTCCTCTGCTTGCGCACATGTGAAAGCGATGAACGTGGCGAGCATCACTGCATAACGGATGGGTTTGAAATACATGGAGATCTCCTGGTTGAAAACGAGGCTAACGGCCTCGCGGCGTATGGTTATCCACTGATTCGATAGACCAGCAGGTGCGCGGGTCTGCCAGCCGTGGCCGGTGCCGCGACATAAAGCCTCTCTTCGTCGGGGACGAACAATCCGGTACGCGCGCCAGCGGCAGTCTTGATCGACGACTCGAGAAGATAACGATCGGCGTTCTCCCGCCGAAAAACATCGATTCGGCCTTCGCCGCAGACCACGTAAACGCGCCTGCGCTTGGCGTCGGAGAAGATGTCGTCGGTGTCGGCGCCGATCGGGTAACGTCCGACGACGTTTCCGCTGTCCGTGTTGTACACGAGCATGAGCGGCGGCTGCCGTGTGCCGACAAAGAGACGATGCGCGTTCTCGTCCAGTGCCATCGGAAAGTTTGCAGATGCGTCCGGAACCGACCACGTGGCAATGGTTCTGTTCTGCACGCGATCGACGACAGCCACATGTCTTGTCGCAGGGACATTCACGAAGATCCGATCTCCGCTCTGCTCCAACTGAAAAGACTCCGGATGCCCGGCCAGGCGAATGTCGGCGACAGATGAACTGCCGGCGACGTCCACGACGCGCAGTCCGCCGCTTCCGTACCCGACGTATGCCTTGCGCGCGGCTACGTCATAACGCACGTTGTCCGCGTCAGCGATATCGGTGATGCGCTTTAGCGGCTTCAGCGACGTGCCGTCGAGGACGTCGACCCGATCTCCGCGCCCGTTCGATACGTAGAGGCGGTCGAGCTCGGCGACGTACACGACGCCCTGGGGCTCGGCGAAGCCAGTGACGCTGTGCGCGACACGTTCAGCTCCGGCCTGCACGTCGACCACCTCAAGCGTGTCGTTGCCCAGCGCGGCGATGAACAGGCGGTGATGCTTGGCATCGAACGCCATGTGATCGATGCGTCCTCTGACGTGCGGCATCGGGATGGTGGCGATAAGCTCGAGCGGCTCACGCTGCGCGGCGTGCGACGCCGCGATGACAAACAACGCGAACAGTGAATTCCGCAACGCGCGCATCACGGCTGCTTGCTCCAGGACAGCGCCCATGTGAGGCCTACCCGCAGCTCGCGAATGGCTTCATTTCCAGAGCGCGCGGAGCGTATGCCGACATCGAAAGCGAGGCCTTCCGTGACGCGCCATATCGCGCCGATCAAGCCGGAGATGACGTGGGGATGTCCCCGAGCCTCGTCGACGAAAACTTCTGCGACGGGACGCACGCGCCAGCTTTCCGGGCCTTCAACGATCGTGCTGAGGAACAAATCCGGGTTGTGGTCACGCGTATAGGCCGCAACCGCATTCAGGTGGATCGTCACGGCGTTCCACCGCTGCGATACGATGCCCGCGATCGAAGCGCCGGTGCCGCGATCGGCGTGCACGCCCGGCAGGAGCATCCCATATTCGGTCGCGATGCTGACGCCGCCTTGTTCCTGCATCACGCCTTCGCGCAGAACCTGCTTGATGAAAAGCCCGTTATCGACGATGGCGGACGCGCGTTCCGAGCTGTCCCTGTCTATCGCGACCTCACGCCGTCCTTCGATGACCAGCTCTCGATTGCCGGATAGGCCGAAGTTGCCGATTACGGCCGGCGCTACGCGAATTCTTCTCGAGCCTTCACGCAGACGGCCTAACGGCCCAAGCTCCAGCTCGAACTCCTGCGGCGCGGCGACGGCTGCATCCGTGGCGTCGAAAGGACGTAAAGCGAAAGCCGGTTCAGTGCAGCCGAACAGGATCGCCGCGGCAACAAACCGGCGCACGGCGCGCGGCACAGGCGCGTGCGGGCGCATTCGCATGAGATCAGCGGCGGAAACTAAGCGCGGAGTGGGTAGAGCGGGCAAGCCAGCCTCTCGCGGAGACGCGATCGGCAGAGCTTGGATGGCGTTGCCATCTTTGGATGGCCGGGAGTCTGCGTATCCCGGCTTACGGCTATGTTAGGGCAGACGAGCGCTCATTTCAACGTCCACGTCACTTGCGGCGCAAAACAGCTTTCATGATCGTGACGCCGTCGCGGCGATATTCGATGTGATCCTGCCATTGCCAGACCTCGAAGCACTCCGTCAGTGTCTGTTTCCTGCTTTTGCGCGTGAGGCACAGCTCGCCGTCGACTTTGGTGAACGCGGACGACTACACCGGCCGTCCCACGCGATAGACCTGGGTGATGATGAATACGTCCGCCTCTGGTGTCAGGCGATGGGCTGCACCATGGCTGAGCTCACAGCGGCCGTCGAGGCGATCGGCGACCGCAATGAACTAGTGCAGGACTAACCTGAAGCGCAATCGTCGAGCTTAATCTCTCCGGGGCCGCGGATGCAGCACGACCTCTACTGCCCAGCAATTGCAGGAGACGTGCTACCAAGCCGCAGCGTTCGCGCCGGCCGACCGTGCTGTCAGTCAGCTCAGTCAACAGCGTCTGCGGAATCCGGATCCAATCGAACGTCCACTTGAACGGCCCCGGCCGACGCAGGTTACAACGGCACTCCGTTTTCTCTGAACACCTAATGTGTGTGTCGGTGATGTTCGTCGGGGAAATGCGGATGTGAGTGGGTGAGCGGGTCGTGCCGGTGCCAATGAGTATGGCGGACGCCGGCAGGAACCGCGAAACCGTGGGTGTGCAGATGGTGAGCGTCGTGCTCGTGCGCGTGCGCGTGCTCGAGCGCGTCGTGACGATGCGCGTGCTCATGGCGCTCGGTCAGATGCAGCCATACGCCGA
>JAQGMU010000140.1 GCA_028292195.1 Ramlibacter sp.
AGCTCCACCAGCCGGTTGAAATACAGGGCCGCCAGGTACTCGGTCTCGATGGCGACGTGGGCCTGGTCGAGCTTGAGTTCCCGCAGGATGGCGGCCAGCGCATCGACCGGGCTCTCCTCGAATTCACGATAGCTGCGCACATCGCGGATCCAGGTTTCCGCACGCACATAGCTGGCCTCCGCCCAGCAGACCAGGAAGACTGGATCCTGCCCTTTCGGCATGACGATCAGCGCCAGCCGATCACGCAGCGTAGTCTGGGTACCGATGTAGACGTCCCCGGCATAGCGGACATTCTCCGGCGAGACGGCGACGATGGCGTCGAACTCGGAGCGGGCGATGGCGCGTTCCAGGCGCGGAAGGTCCCCCATCGCGTCGGATTTCTGTTTCGGCATGGATGTCCTGTTCATAGTTTTGGTTGTCATAGCGCTTGCTTCTGGATGCCGGCGTCCTTGACGATCTGGCTCCATTTCTGTTGATCGGACTTGATGAATGCGGCGAATTCCGCGGCCGTCGAGACCGCCGGCTCGAAGCCGGCCTTCGTCAGGCGCTCGGCGGTGTCAGGCATTTGCAGCGTCTCGCGGATTGCCGCATTGAGCTGTTCCACGATGGCCGCCGGCGTGCCGGCCGGCGCGAACACGCCGTTCCAGCCGCTGAGCACGAAGTTCTGCAGGCCGGCTTCGGCTGTCGCGGGAACCTGCGACACGATGGCGGACCGCCCCGGCGACGTGACGGCCAGGGCCTTCAGCTTGCCGGCTTTCACGTACGGAGCGACGGTCGCCATCATTCCGAACATGACGGTCGGGCCCTGCCCGCCGAGAAGCTCCGTCACCGCCGGCGCCGAGCCCTTGTACGCGATATGGGTCATCTTCGTTCCGGTCCGGGCCTGGAACAGCTCGCCCGCCAGGTGTCCGAGCGTGGCGATCCCCTGGGAGGCGTAGTTCAACTGGCCGGGCCTGGACTTGGCCAGTGCGATCAGCTCCTGGATGGAGTTCACCGGCAGCGACGGATGCACCACCACCAGCTGGTACTGGTTGGCGATCGGCGCGATCGGAATGAAACTGGAAGAGGGATCCAGCGGCAGGTTCGCGTAATGCAGCGGCAACAGCACCAGCAGGTCGAACGAGCCGACGTAAAGCGTGTAGCCGTCCGGCTTCGCGCCGGCAGCGAACTGCGCACCGATCATCCCCAGGCCCCCGGCGCGGTTGTCCACCACCACGGGCTGGCCCCACTTGGCCTGCAGCTTCTCCGCGACGATGCGCGCCATCATGTCGGTGCCACCGCCCGGCGGGTAGCTTGCGACCAGCTTGATGGGTTTGCTGGGATAGTCGTCGGCCCGGAGCGCGCCAGGCAGCAGCGAAGCAGCGCCCATCGCCGTGACGAAGGCGCGGCGCCTCACCAAATGTATTTCGGCCATGTTGATCCTAAGACACTGAATTCGGGCTCTGCGATCGCAGCAGCAAGGAGGACCAGTCTTCCCGACCCGCCCGGATCAGACAATCTCGAAATAGCGGAGCAGCACTTCGGTTATTCCGAAGCCAGGGCGGAAGGCCGGCTATGGTAGGGTTCCAGGCAGACACGTCAAAGCCCAGACATTGAAGAAGAAGAAGCCTGTTCCTCCAGCCACTGCGCCCGCTCCGCGGCCGCGCGTACGCGCCGGAGGCGGCGGCGTCACGCTGCAGGACGTGGCCCGGCTCGCGGGCGTGTCGGCGATGAGCGCATCCCGCGCGCTGAACACGCCGGCGCAGGTATCCGAAGAAATCCTCGGCCGGGTGCAGGAAGCCGTGAACGCCACGGGCTACGTCCGCAACCGCCTGGCCGGCGCCCTGGCTTCGCGCCGCAGCCGCCTCGTGGCGGCCCTCGTTCCTAACGTTGCCGGCCCGGTGTTCCAGGACCTGATCCAGGCGCTGATCGCGGCGCTCGGGAGCGCCGGCTACCAACTCATCCTCGCGCAGAGCGGCTACGGCGAGCTGCCGGAAGAACTGCTGGACGCCGTCCTGGGGCAGCGGCCGGACGGCCTGGTGCTCGCCGGAGTGGTGCCCTCCGCCCGCGGCCGCGAACGCCTGAAGTCCGCCGGCATTCCGGTCGTGGAAACCTGGGACATGGTGCCCGCGCCGCTCGACATGGTGGTGGGCTTCTCGCACGAGAAGATCGCGGCGGCCGTGGCCGCCTACCTGATCGCCGCCGGGCATCGGCATCTCGCATTCGTCGGCGGCAACCATGCGCGTGCCCGGCGGCGCGCCCGCAGCTTTGTCGCGGCGGCCCTCGACAAGCGGCGACCGGCTTCGCGCCGTGCGGCTGCCGTGGTGGTCGAAGCGGTTGCGGCGCCCGCGGACGTCCGCAGCGGCCGCGACGCGCTCGCCCGCATCCTGGCGCAGCAGCCCAAGACAGACGCGGTGTTCTGCAGTTCCGACCTGCTGGCGCTGGGCGTCGTGACGGAGGCCCAGGCACGCGGCCTCAGGGTGCCGGACGACCTGGCCGTGGTCGGCTTCGGGGACCTGCAGTTCGCGGGCGACATCCTGCCCGCGCTCACGACGGTGCGCATCGACAGCGCCGCGATCGGCGAGACGGCGGCCCGGTTCATCGTCGCCCGGGCAGAGGGCCGGGACGTCGCGGCCAGGACGGTCGACACCGGCTTTTCCATCATCCAGCGGGACACGGCATAAGGGCCATTGGCCCTGGCTGCCCCGATCGGCTATGATCCGCCGTCTTTGGTAGCGCTACCTAAAATGCCGATGTCCTCCACGATCGCCTCCGTTTCCGCGCTGCAGGTGCGCCTCCCGTTCGACCATGGCGGCCCCGCCCCGCTGTTCGCCGGCAAGCGGCGCACGACGCTCGACAGCGTCTGGGTCCGGGTGGAACTGGAGAACGGGATGGTGGGTTGGGGCGAGTCCTATGGCGCCGACCTGGATGCGATGACGTCCATCTTCAGGAACCGGGTCGCGGCACTGGCGGTCGGGCGCGATGCGCAGGAACCCGGCCTGGCGGCGGCGCTCGACCGGACGCTCCACAACATGGGCCGCTCCGGCCCCGTGACCCATGCGCTCAGCGGCCTCGACATTGCGCTCTGGGACCTGCGGGGAAAGCTTGCCGGTGTGCCCGTGTACAAGTTGCTCGGCGGCGCCAGGCGAACCCGCATTCCTGCCTATGCTTCGCTGTTGCAGTACTACGGGGACACCTCACTGGTGGCCCGGAATGTGGCCAGTGCGATGGCGGCCGGCTATGGGCAGGTGAAGCTGCACGAAAGGACGCTGGACAGCGTGCGGGCGGCGCGCGCGGCCATGGGCGCGGGCGTGCCGCTGATGCTGGACACCAATTGCGCCTGGGACCGCCAGGCCGCGATCGCCGCGGTCAACGAGATGCGTGAATTCGGCCTGCACTGGGTGGAAGAACCCGTGTGGCCGCCGGAGGACCTTGCTTCACTGGTGGCGGTACGCGAGGCGACGGGCGTGGCCACCGCCGTCGGCGAGAACGCTTCCAGCCTGTTCGAGCTGATGGCGCTCGTGCGCGCGCGGTCGGCGGACTACGTGCAGCCCAGCGCGATCAAGTCCGGCGGCCTGAGCACGCTGAAGGCAGTGGCCGACGCCTGCGCCGGCACCTTTGTCACGCATTCCCCGCAGTCGGCCTTCTTCGGCCCCGGCTTCCTCGCGACCCTGCACGTCCTGGCCGCGCAGGAGCAGGAGGTCGCCGTGGAGCGGCTGTTCTGCCAACTGGGCCACGTTCCCTACGCACAGAGTGTTCCTTTCGAAGGCGGGGCATTCCAGCTCAGTGACGCCCCCGGCCTGGGCGCGGATCCCGAACCTTCGCTGCTGTCGGGGCCCTGCGTGTCCTGACCCAAACCTCATAAACCGGAGACCTCCTTGCCACAAACCCCGTCTGCGACGCGCACGCGCCGATCCTTCCTTCGCCACGTCGCGGCCGCCGGCGCCGGCGGAATGCTTCCCCTGTTCGCTGCCGCGCAATCCACCGCTCGCATCATCGTCCCGTACGCCCCTGGCGCCGCGACCGACACGCTGGGACGCATCATGGCGGACCTGCTGGGAACGGCGACGGGCACCAAGTACATCGTCGACAACCGCGGCGGCGGCGCCACGCAGATCGGCACGAGGATGGTGGCGGCGGCACCCGCCGACGGCCAGACCCTCGGCTTCATCGACACCGCATTCGTCATCAACCCCGGCCTGTTCGGCGCCGCCCTTCCCTACGACACGCGCCACGATTTCGCCCCCATCTCCCTCATGGCCACCGCGCCCCTCGTCCTCGTGGTGCACAGCTCGGTGCCGGCGACGAACATGAAGGAGTTGGTCGCGCTGGCGAAGGCGCAGCCGGACAAGCTGGTCTACGGCTCGGCCGGCGCCGGCAGCGCCCCGCACCTGGCCGGGGAACAGCTGCGCGCCGCCGCAGGCATCGACATCGTCCATGCGCCCTACCGCGGCGGCGCGACTGTCCTGAACGACCTGCTCGCGGGCCACATCCAGTTCGGCTTCACCACGGTGCCGACGATGCTGCAGCACATCCGCGCCGGGACCGTGCGCGCGCTGGCGGTGACCAGCCCGGCACGGGCGGAGCAGCTGCCCCAGGTGCCGACGATGAAGGAAGCCGGCCTGGCTGCCGTCGACGCGACGCCGCTGTTCGGCGTGATCGCTCCGGCGAAGACCCCGAAGCCGGTCCTCGACAAGCTGGCCGCGGCCGCGCAGGGCGTGCGCAGCGGCCCCGCGCATGCACGGCTCACCGAGCTGGGATTCGTCGCCGTGGGCAGCACGCCGGAGGAATTCCGCGCGCGCATCGAATCGGAAATCAGCAAGTGGGCCGTCGTGATCAAGGCTGCCAACATCAAGCCGAACGAATGAGCCCCGGGGACCGTTTCCCGGCCCGCAAGGACGTCCTGCCGCCCGAACAGCGCCAGACCTACGAGCAGATCGAGGCGCGCCGGGGCACGGTCCCGGCGCCCTTCCTGCCCTTGCTGGCAAGCCCGAAGGTGGCGGATGCGTTCGAGCGGTTCTCCGCTTCCCTCTGGAGCGGCTGTCTCGCGAAGGACCTGCAGGAAGCGGTGTTCCTGGTCACCGCCCGGGCGTACCGCTGCGACCACCAATGGCGACAGCATGAGAAGAAGGCGCTCGCCGCGGGAGTTTCCGCCGGCGCGGTCGCCGCCATGCAGGCAGGACGGGCGCCTTCAGCAGCGGAAGCGGACGCGCGGCTCGGCGCCGTCATCCGCTTCGCCGACGAATTGCACGCGAAGCAGTCGGTGCCGGACGACGTATTCCAGGCAGTGGCCACGCACCTGGGCCCGGCGGAACTTTCCGAACTCGTGGCCTTCTGTGCCCTCGCCGCCTCGATAGCGTTGCTGCTCAATGTGGGCGAGAGCAACGCTGCCAGGAAGGATCAGGCTCGACGTGGAGGCCCGCCAGTCTTCCAGGCGTAGTACATGCTCTGATTGAAGAGCCTCGCGGCGTTCGCCGCACTGATCCATGGATGCTTCGCCAGGACCAGCGACGTGAATCCGTCCTGGCTGATGTCCGTTCCACTCTCGCGCACCATGCCGTAGGCAGTTTCGTGGCCGAACTTCATGGCTTCCTGGCAAGCGGCAGCGAGATCGTCGAGTTCCTCGCTGCGCAGGTAGCCGTGCAGCTGCAGAAGCCGGCCCTGGATCGGCCCCAGCCAGTTCTCACCCCA
>JAQGMU010000165.1 GCA_028292195.1 Ramlibacter sp.
GAATCCTTCCAGCATCCCCGTGCCCGCATCGTCGCCGCCTCCGAAGTGGTGACCATGGACGACGCCGTCGAAGTGGCGCTGCGCAAGAAGAAGGATTCTTCGATGCGCGTGGCCATCGCGCAGGTGAAGTCGGGCGAAGCGCAAGCCGCCCTCTCGGCCGGCAACACCGGCGCCTTGATGGCCGTGGCGCGCTACCTGCTGAAGACGCTGGACGGCATCGACCGACCGGCGATTGCCTCGCACCTGCCCAATGCCAAGGGCGGCGCAACCACCGTGCTGGACCTGGGCGCCAACGTCGACTGCAACGAGCATCACCTGCTGCAATTCGCCGTCATGGGCTCGGCCCTGGTGGCGGCGCTCTCCGGCAACAACAGCCCTTCGGTCGGCCTCCTCAACATCGGCGAGGAAGTGATCAAGGGCAACGAAGTCATCAAAAAAGCCGGCGAGTTGCTGCGATCGGCCAGTAACTCCGGCGACCTCAACTTCTACGGGAACGTCGAGGGCAACGACATCTTCAAGGGGACGACGGAAATCGTCGTCTGCGACGGTTTCGTCGGCAACGTGGCGCTGAAGACCAGCGAGGGCCTGGCCAGCTTGATCGTCGGCTTCCTCAAGGAAGAATTCACGCGCAATCCGCTCACAAAGCTTGCGGCATTGGCGGCCTATCCAGTGCTATCCGCGCTTAAAAAGCGGATGGACTACCGCCGTTACAACGGCGCGGCCCTGCTGGGCCTGCGTGGGCTGGTATTCAAGAGCCATGGCTCGGCCGACGAGCTCGCGTTCGAGCAGGCCTTGAACCGCGCTTATGATGCGGCCCGAAACAATTTGCTGGACCGCGTCCAGGCCCGGATCGCCCACGCCCGACCCTTGCTGGTCGGGTCCGCCGGCGATGCCCTGCCGCTGGAAACCGCAGCCACCACCTGAGCACAATGAGCAGATATTCCCGGATCACGGGCACCGGCAGCTTCCTGCCGCCGCAACGCGTGACCAATGCGGACCTGGCGACCCAGCTGGCTGCCAGGGGCGTCGAGACTTCCGATCAATGGATCGTGGAACGCACCGGCATCCGGGCCCGCCACTTTGCCGCGCCGGACGTCACCAGCAGCGACCTGGGTGTCGAAGCGGCCAGGCGGGCGCTGGAGGCCGCCGGCCGCCAGCCCGGCGAAATCGACCTGATCATCGTCGCCACCTCCACCCCGGACATGATCTTCCCCTCGGCCGCCTGCATCCTGCAGAACAAGCTGGGGATCGCCGGCTGCCCGGCGTTCGACGTGCAGGCCGTTTGCAGCGGCTTCGTCTATGCGCTGACCGTGGCCGACGCGATGATCCGCACCGGCAGCGCCAGCAAGGCGCTGGTGATCGGCGCCGAAGTGTTCTCGCGCATCCTCGATTTCACCGACCGCACCACCTGCGTGCTGTTCGGCGACGGCGCCGGCGCCGTGGTGCTGGAAGCATCCGACACCCCCGGCATCCTGGCCAGCGACCTGCATGCCGACGGCAAGCACGTCGGCATCCTGTGCGTGCCGGGCACCGTCTCGGGCGGCAAGGTCATGGGCGATCCGCTGCTGAAGATGGACGGCCAGGCCGTGTTCAGGCTGGCCGTGGGCGTGCTGGAGGAAGCCGCCCGCGCCACGCTGAAGAAGGCCGGCAAGACCGAAGCCGACATCGACTGGCTGATCCCGCACCAGGCCAACATCCGCATCATGCAGGGCACGGCGAAGAAACTGAAGATGTCCCTGGACAAGCTGGTGGTGACGGTGCACGAGCACGGCAACACCTCCGCCGCCTCCATCCCGCTGGCGCTCGACGAAGCGGTGCGCAGCGGCAAGATCAAGAAGGGTGACACCCTCATGCTGGAAGGCGTGGGCGGCGGCTTCACCTGGGGCGCGGTCCTGCTGGACTTCTGAGCCGCGCGCGCGGCTGACAAAAACTCATTCGGACGACCCCATGAAAACGTTCGCCTTCGTCTTTCCCGGCCAGGGATCGCAATCGGTCGGCATGCTCGATGCCTGGGCCGACCATCCGGCCGTGCTCGAAACCCTGAAGGAAGCTTCGGATGCCCTCGGCGAGGACCTCGCCGCGCTGATCCGGCAAGGCCCCAAGGAAGCGCTCGCCCTCACCACCAACACCCAGCCGGTGATGCTGGTGGCCGGCGTGGCTGCCTACCGGGCCTGGCGTGCCGAAGGCGGCGCCGAGCCGGCCGTGATGGCGGGCCACTCGCTGGGTGAATATTCCGCGCTGGTCTGCGCCGGCTCGCTGACGCTGGCCGAGGCCGCGCCGCTGGTGCGCTTCCGCGCCCAGGCCATGCAGGAAGCGGTGCCGGTGGGCACCGGCGCCATGGCCGCGATCCTCGGCATGGATGCCCAGCGCGTGATCGAAGGCTGCGCCGAGGCGGTCCGCGCCCTCGGCAACAGCGAAGTGGTCGAGGCCGTGAACTTCAACGACCCGATGCAGACCGTGATCGCCGGCACCAGGGCCGGCGTCGAGAAGGCCTGCGAAATGCTCAAGGGCATGGGCGCCAAGCGCGCGCTGCCCTTGCCGGTGTCCGCGCCGTTCCATTCCAGCCTGATGAAGCCGGCCGCCGAGAAGCTGAAGGACCGCCTGGCCACGACGAAGCTGCAGACGCCGCGGATTCCGGTGATCAACAACATCGAGGTGAAGGCCGAGACCGACCCCTTCATGATCCGTGCGGCCCTGTACGAGCAGGCCTTCGGCCCGGTGCGCTGGGTGGAGTGCGTGCGCGCCATCCGCGCCCAGGGCGTCACCACGCTGGTCGAATGCGGCCCGGGAAAGGTGCTGGCCGGCTTGGCCAGGCGCATCTCTCCCGAGCTGGAGGCGGCCGCGCTGTACGACCCGGCCACGCTGGCCGAAGTGAAGGGACTGTTGGGATGACCACTCCTAGCATGCATGGCCAGGTCGCCCTGGTGACCGGCGCCTCGCGCGGCATCGGCGCGTCCATCGCCCACGAACTCGCCGTGCGCGGCATGAAGGTGGTCGGCACCGCCACCACCGACGAGGGCGCGGCGAAGATTTCCGAGGCGCTGTCCCAATATGCGGACTGCAAGGGAGCGGCCCTGAACGTCAACGACGCCAAGGCGGCCGAAGCCTTGATCGACACCATCGCCAGGGAACACGGCGGGCTGCACGTGCTGGTGAACAACGCCGGCATCACCCGCGACACGCTGGCGATGCGGATGAAGGACGAAGACTGGGACGCGGTGCTGGACACCAACCTGAAAGCCGTGTTCCGGATGAGCCGCGCCGTGATGCGGACCATGATGAAGCAGCGCTACGGCCGCATCGTCAGCATCACCAGCGTGGTCGGCGCTTCCGGCAACCCGGGCCAGGCCAACTACGCGGCGGCCAAGGCCGGCGTGGCCGGCATGACCCGCGCACTGGCCCGCGAACTCGGCAGCCGGGGCATCACGGTCAATTGCGTGGCGCCCGGCTTCATCGAAACCGACATGACGGCCGCGCTGCCCGAAGACCAGCAGAAAGCCCTCTTGGGCCAGATACCGCTGGGCCACCTGGGCAAGCCGGCCGACATAGCGCATGCCGTGGCTTTCCTGGCTTCGCCACAGGCCGCTTACGTCACGGGCCAGGAGCTCCACGTCAACGGCGGAATGTTCATGGCGTGATGTTCACTCCAAAAATCGCCTTGGCGATTTTTCCGAGTTCAGAGCCTACGAAGCCGAAATCGCCGCTCGGCTTAAAATCGCGGATTCAAACACAACCCTTAGAGGGAACCATGAGCGATATCGAAGCACGTGTCAAAAAAATCATCGCCGAGCAACTCGGCGTGGAAGAGTCCCAGGTCACCAATGAAAAGGCCTTCGTGGCCGACCTTGGCGCGGACTCCCTGGACACGGTGGAACTGGTCATGGCCCTCGAGGACGAGTTCGGCATCGAAATCCCCGACGAAGACGCCGAGAAGATCACCACCGTGCAGAACGCGGTCGATTACGCCAGCCAGCACCAGAAAGCCTGATCGAGCATGAGCATGCGTCGCCGCGTCGTCGTGACGGGCCTGGGCTGCGTCAGCCCGGTGGGGAACACCGTCGCCGAGTCCTGGGCCAACCTGCTGGCCGGGCGGACCGGCATCGACTTGGTGAAGTCCTTCGACGCGAGCGCGCTGGCGTGCAGGTTCGCGGGCGAGGTCAAGGGGTTCCAGGTCACGGACTACCTGCCGGAAAAGGAAGCCCGGCACATGGACCGCTTCATCCACCTCGGGTTGGCCGCGGCCTGCCAGGCGGTGGAGGATGCCGGCTTGCCGTCGGGCGAGGCGCTCGGTGACGAGCTGGCCACGCGCATCGGGGTGAACATCGGTTCCGGCATCGGCGGCTTGCCGATGATCGAGGAGACCCACAGCGAGATGGTGAATCGCGGCCCGCGCCGGATCTCGCCGTTTTTCGTGCCGGCGTCGATCATCAACATGATCTCCGGCCACGTTTCCATCAAATACGGCTTCAAGGGCCCGAATATCGCCATCGTCACGGCCTGCACTACCGGCCTGCACGCCATCGGCGTGTCGGCCCGGATGATCGAGAGCGGCGATGCCGACGTCATGGTCGCCGGCGGCGCCGAGTCCTGCGTCTCGCCCCTGGGCATCGGCGGCTTCGCCGCGGCCCGCGCGCTGTCGACCCGCAACGACGACCCGAAAACGGCATCCCGCCCCTGGGACAAGGACCGCGACGGGTTCGTGCTGGGCGAAGGCGGCGGCGTGCTGGTGCTGGAAGAGTACGAGCATGCCAAGGCCCGCGGCGCCCGGATCTACGCCGAGCTGTCCGGCTTCGGCATGAGCGCCGACGCCTTCCACATGACGGCCCCCAACGTCGACGGCCCGCGCCGCTCGATGGCGGCCGCGCTGAAGAACGCCGGGATCAACGCGGACCAGATCGACTACGTGAACGCGCACGGCACTTCCACGCCGCTGGGCGACCTCAACGAAACCAACGCCATCAAGCTGGCGCTGGGCGAGCACGCGAAGAAGACGGTGGTGAACTCCACCAAGTCGATGACCGGCCACCTGCTGGGCGGCGCCGGCGGCATCGAGTCGGTCTTCACCGTGCTGGCCATCCACGACCAGAAGAGCCCGCCGACCATCAACATCTTCAACCAGGACCCGGAATGCGACCTGGACTACTGCGCCAACGAGGGGCGGGACGTGAAGATCGAGTACGCGCTGAAGAACAACTTCGGCTTCGGCGGCACCAACGGCAGCCTGGTATTCAAGCGGATCTGAGCGGCACCTCCGCCGCCCGGCATCCGGCCCCCTGATTCACTCATGCATGCCGCCCCATCGGTGAGTTACCCGGTGGGGCGCAGCCGTTTTGCCGCGGTGCTGCTGGCGGTCGCCTGGCTGCTGGGCGCGGCCGCCATCCTGGCCTGGACCTTGACGACGCCGTTTCCCGGCTGGCGCCAGGCGCTGGCGGCTGCCCTGCTGGCCGGCTGCGGCCTGGCGGCACTGGCGGGCTGGCTGCGTTCCCCGGCCGGCACCCTGGCCTGGGACGGCGGGGCGTGGCGCTGGGGCGAGGGCGTTGCGGCCAGCGACCTCGAGTCCGGGCAGCCGGAGCTGGCGCTGGACCTGCAGGCCCGCATGCTGCTGCGATGGGTGCCGGCGCAGGGCAGCCCGCGCTGGAGGACGCGGTGGCTGTGGGTGGAGCGGGACGCGGCCGTGTCCCACTGGGAGGCGCTGCGCCGTGCGGTATATTCGCGCGCCAACACAACTGGAGCGTCCCACGGCGGGCCGCCAGTGGCATAACGATGACCAAGACCCCCGCCGCACCTCCTCCTTCGCCCGGCGACACCGACCTCCAGCTGGTGGAGCGGACGGTGGCCGGCGACCAGAAGGCCTACGAGCTGCTGGTCATAAAGTACCAACGCCGCATCGAACGCCTGATCGGCCGCATGGTCCGCGACACCGACCTGGTCGAAGACATCGCCCAGGAAACCTTCATCCGCGCCTACCGCGCCCTCGCCCAGTTCCGCGGCGAAGCCCAGTTCTATACGTGGCTGTACCGGATCGCCGTCAACACTGCGAAAAAAGCCTTGGTCGACATGAAGCGAGATCCGGTGGTGTCCGAGAGTTCCCTGCGCGGAGGTGATGATGATGACGAAACTTCCGGCGTGGAGAACGAACTAACCACCTCGGAAACGCCGGAAACGGTGTTGGCCGCCAAGGAAATCGCAGCCACGGTGAACGCGGCCATGGAGGCCTTGCCCGAGGAATTGCGCCAGGCGGTGACGCTGCGCGAGATCGAGGGCATGAGCTATGAAGAGATTGCGGAAGTGATGAAATGCCCGATCGGCACCGTCCGTTCCCGGATCTTCCGGGCGCGCGAGGCCATTTCGGCGAAGGTCAAGCCCATGCTGGAGAACCAGTCGGGCAAGCGCTGGTAAGGCGGCGGCAACGCCGCAGAACCTGCGAAGCAGGTGATTCAGGGGATGCGTGAAGGCGGCATATGGATAAATTGGAAATGATGGACAAGCGGGAACTTATTTCGGCCCTGGCCGACGGGCAGCTGCGCGGCGACGGCTTCGAGCGTGGCCTGCAGGCGGCCGCCAGTGACGACGGACGCGTCACCTGGCAGGCCTATTGCGTGATCGGGGAAGTCCTGCGCTCCGGCCAGGCCAGCGCGGGCACCGCGCCCGACGCCTTCCTGGCCAGGCTGCGGGCCAGCCTGCAGGCTGAACCCGCCCGCGGGGCCCAGCCGGTGATGGCGGCGATCCGCACCCGCGAGCCCGCCGCGAACGACTGGCGCTGGAAGCTGGTCGCCGGCGTGGCTTCGGTGGCGGCCGTGGCCGCCGTCGGCTGGAACGTCTGGGGCACGGCCGGTGGCGGCATCACCGGACCGCAGCTGGCCGCCGCGCCCGCCGGGATCGTCCCGGTGTCCGCCGCATCCGACCCGCGCGCCGGCCCGATGATCCGCGACCCGCGCCTCGACCAGCTGCTGGCGGCGCACCGCCAGCTGGGGGGCAGCACCGCCCTGCAGGCGCCGTCGGGCTTCCTGCGCAATGCCACCTTCGAAGGCCCGGCCCGCTAAGGGCCGCAGCATGACGTCCACCGTCCCCTTCCGCATCGCTCGCCAACGCCTGGCCCACGGCCTGCTGGTCCTGTGGGCCGCCGGCACGCTGGGCCTGGGAACGGCGTACGCCGGTCCGGCCGGCCGCGGCGACGAGAAGGGGGAGCGCACCATCAGCGAGTGGCTGGCGCGCATGCACGAGGCCTCGCGCCAGCGCAGCTACGTCGGCACCTTCGTCGTTTCCTCCAGCAACGGCGGCATGTCCAGCGCGCGCATCTGGCACGCCTGCGACGGCCAGCGCCAGGTGGACCGGGTGGAAACGCTCACCGGCGCCCCGCGCCAGACCTTCCGCCGCGACGACGAGGTGCTCACCTTCGTGCCCGAGACCCGCACGGTGAAGAGCGAGCGCCGCGAATCGTTCGGCATCTTCCCCGAGCCGCTCAATCCGGGCGAGACGGCCATTCCCGAGTTCTATGCCGCCCGCCGCCTGGGCAACGACCGCGTGGCCGGCTACGACGCCGACGTCGTGGCGGTCGCCCCCAAGGACGCGCTGCGCTTCGGCTACCGCATCTGGAGCGAAAAGAAGAGCGGCATGGTGATCAAGCTGCAGACCCTGGATGACCAAGGCAACGTGCTGGAGCAGGCCGCCTTCTCCGAACTGCAGCTCGACGCGCCGGTGCGGATCAACAAGTTGTCGCAGATGATGGCCGTGCCCGACGGTTGGCGGGTCGAGAAGCCCGACGCACTGAAGACCACCGCCGCCACCGAGGGCTGGGCGCTCAAGGCCCCGGTGCCCGGCTTCAAGCCGATGAGTTGCTACAAGCGCCCGGCCGAGGGCGTGCTGCAGTGGATCTTCTCCGACGGCCTCGCCTCGGTGTCGCTGTTCGTCGAGAGCTACGACGCCCGGCGCCACCAGCAGGAAGGCGTGTTCAACAGCGGCGCCACCAACACCCTGACGCGCCGGGTGCAGGACTGGTGGGTGACTGCCGTGGGCGAGGTTCCCGCGCAGACGCTGAAGGCCTTCGCGCTCAGCCTTGAGCGGCGACGTTAAGCTCCCACTGGCTGAACAGGCGGGAGTTGCGTCATTGGCTGACGCTGAACTAAACCGCCGCGCTTTAATCTCTGCTATTACCCCCTTGTGAGCCTTCTGGAGAGGTCTGTATGTCCCGTATGGATTGGAAGATGTTGCGCAGCCACGCGCTGGCTGCGTCGCTGGCGCTGGCCGGCGCCACTGCGCTGGTGCAGCCGGCGGCCGCGCAGTCGGCTCCGCAACCGCGCTCGCTGCCCGATTTCACCGAGCTGGTGGAGCAGGTGAGCCCCGCGGTGGTGAACATCCGCACCATGGAGAAGGTACGCGCCGCCAGCGCCGGCAGCTCCGGCGGGCAGATGGACGAGGAGATGCAGGAGTTCTTCCGCCGCTTCTTCGGCGTGCCGATGCCGAACGCTCCGCGCCAGCCCCGGCCCAGCCCCGGCCCGCGCGGCGGCGGTGGCGGGGGTGGCGGCGACACCGACGAGGACCAGCCGCGCGGCGTCGGCTCCGGCTTCATCCTGACCCCCGACGGCTTCGTCATGACCAACGCCCACGTGGTCGAGGGCGCCGACGAAGTGCTGGTGACCCTGACCGACAAGCGCGAGTTCAAGGCGAAGATCATCGGGGCGGACAAGCGCACCGACGTGGCCGTGGTGAAGATCGAGGCCACCGGCCTGCCGGCCGTGCGCCTGGGCGACGTCAACCGGCTGAAGGTGGGCGAGTGGGTGATGGCGATCGGCTCGCCCTTCGGGCTGGAGAACACCGTCACCGCCGGCATCGTGAGCGCCAAGCAGCGCGACACCGGCGACTACCTGCCCTTCATCCAGACCGACGTGGCCATCAACCCCGGCAACTCGGGCGGCCCGCTGATCAACATGCGCGGCGAGGTGGTGGGCATCAACAGCCAGATCTACTCGCGCTCGGGCGGCTTCATGGGCATCTCGTTCGCGATCCCGATCGACGAGGCCACGCGCGTCTCCGAGCAGCTGCGCATGAGCGGCCGCGTGTCCCGCGGGCGGATCGGCGTGCAGATCGACCAGGTGACGCGCGACGTCGCCGAGTCCATCGGCCTGGGCCGGCCGCAGGGCGCGCTGGTGCGCAGCGTAGAGACCGGCTCGCCGGCCGACAAGGCGGGCGTGGAAGCCGGCGACATCATCACCAGGTTCAACGGCCAGCCGATCGAGCGCGCCACCGACCTGCCGCGCCAGGTGGGCAACACCAAGCCGGGCAGCAAGGTGACGCTCACGGTGTTCCGCCGCGGCGGCTCACGCGACCTCGGCGTCACCATCGCCGAATTCGAGCCCGAGAACGCGCCGACCCGCAAGGCCCAGGCTGCCCCCGACGACAAGCCGAAGGTGTCTCCCGCGGCCGCTTCGCTGGGCCTGGTGGTGGGTGAGCTGACCGAGGCGCAGAAACGCGAAGCCAGGATCAAGGGCGGCGTGCGCGTCGACGGCGTGACCGAGGCCGCGCAGCGCGCCGGCATCCGCGAGGGTGACATCATTGTCGCTATCGGCAACACCGAGATCGCCAGCGTGAAGGAGTTCGACGCCGTGGTCGCCCGGGTCGACAAGAGCAAGGCCATCCCGGTGCTGCTGCGCCGCGGCGAGCTGGCCACCTACCTGCTGATCCGCCCCGCGCGCGGCTAGCCCACCCGGTGCCGGCAGAGTCCCAAGTCCCCAATGGGGGCTGGGGCTTTCCGGATTCAACTGGTCAAAAAAAGACAGGGCCTGAAAAAAATTGTCAGGTCGCCTGGGTCGCCTCGAAGTTTGCGCGCGCTAACTTGGTCTGAGTCTTAACGACGCTTTTCGATAGAATCTACAGCCGAGACGCAGACATTGCGGCATATCGGCAAGCCCGCTCACCACGATGCGGGATGGTCCGGAACTCTCCCCGGCGCATCCACAGGCGGCCCACAACTTGTCCCCCCAGTCCTCCACCGATTTTGTTGAAAACTTGTGCATAACTTTCTCGTGGCCCGCCCGCAACGGCCCAGTTGGAGTGCCCTTCCGTCTGTACGCCCGGCCCGATTTGCCTACAATGAAGTTCCAACTATCGCAGTTGCCATAGATTGTTGGTTTAGGGCGCGTCACCTTCAGGGCGCGCCCTTTTTTCTTTGTGCGCGCCTTTTGAATCAATCACTTGAACGTTCCCGTTGATGAATCACATCAGAAACTTTTCGATCATCGCGCACATCGACCACGGCAAATCGACGCTCGCTGATCGCCTGATCCAGCGTTGCGGCGGACTCTCGGATCGCGAGATGGAAGAGCAGGTGCTGGACTCGATGGATCTCGAAAAGGAGCGTGGGATAACCATCAAGGCGCAGACCGCTTCGCTGTCCTATAAGGCGCGCGACGGACAGGTCTACCACCTGAATCTGATCGACACGCCGGGCCACGTCGACTTCTCCGATGAGGTCAGCCGCTCGCTCTCCGCATGCGAAGGCGCGCTGCTCGTCGTCGATGCAAGCCAGGGCGTCGAAGCGCAGACCGTCGCCAATTGCTACACCGCTCTCGACCTCGGCGTCGAAGTCGTGCCGGTCCTGAACAAGATGGACCTGCCGCAGGCCGACCCCGAGAACGCGAAGGCGGAGATCGAGGACGTGATCGGCATCGACGCCACCAACGCGATTCCGTGCTCGGCCAAGACCGGCATGGGCATCGACGAGATCCTGGAAGCGATCGTCGCGCGCCTCCCGGCGCCCAGGGGCAACCCGGACGGCGCGCTGCGCGCCATGATCATCGACAGCTGGTTCGACAGCTACGTCGGCGTCGTCATGCTGGTGCGGGTGGTCGACGGCCGCGTGGCCAAGGGCGACCGCATCAAGCTGATGGCGACCGAGGCGAGCTACGAGGCCAACTCGCTCGGCGTCTTCACGCCGTCCGCTTCGCCGCGCCAGTCGCTCGAAGCCGGCGAGGTCGGCTTCATCATCGCCGGCATCAAGGAACTGCAGGCCGCGAAGGTGGGCGACACCGTCACCCTGATCAAGGCCGGCACCGGCGGCGCCGCGTTCACGGCCACCGAGGCGCTGCCCGGCTTCAAGGAAATCCAGCCGCAGGTGTTCGCCGGCCTGTACCCGGTGGAGTCCAACCAGTACGACTCGCTGCGCGACAGCCTGGAGAAGTTGAAGCTCAACGACGCCTCGCTGCACTACGAACCGGAAGTGAGCCAGGCGCTCGGCTTCGGCTTCCGCTGCGGCTTCCTGGGCCTGCTGCACATGGAGATCGTGCAGGAGCGGCTGGAGCGCGAGTTCGACCAAGACCTGATCACCACCGCCCCCAGCGTGGTCTACCAGGTGCTGCGCGGCGATGGCGAACTGCTGATGGTGGAAAACCCGTCCAAGATGCCGGAGCAGGCCCAGATCCAGGAGATCCGCGAGCCTGTCGTCACCGTGCACCTCTATATGCCGCAGGAATACGTCGGCGCGGTGATGACGCTGGCCAACCAGAAGCGCGGCGTCCAGATCAACATGGCCTACCACGGCCGCCAGGTGATGCTCACCTATGAGCTGCCGCTCGGCGAGATCGTGCTCGACTTCTTCGACAAGCTGAAGTCGGTGAGCCGCGGCTACGCCTCCATGGACTACACGTTCAAGGAGTACCGGGCCTCCGACGTGGTGAAGGTCGACATCCTGCTCAA
>JAQGMU010000185.1 GCA_028292195.1 Ramlibacter sp.
TGGCATGGCTGAACGCGTGATCCCCCTGGTCGACCAGCGCCTCGCGGCGCTGGGCGCGACCCTGCCCGCCCAGCCGGTCGCGGCCACCGGCCTGCTGGCCGACACCCTGGGCCGGCCGCTGCGCGACCTGCGCATCAGCGTCACCGACCGCTGCAACTTCCGCTGCAGCTACTGCATGCCCAAGGAAGTGTTCGACAAGGACTACCAGTACCTGCCCCATGCCTCGCTGCTGAGCTTCGAGGAGATCACGCAGGTGGCGCGGCAGTTCCTGGCCCACGGCGTGCACAAGATCCGGCTGACCGGTGGCGAACCGCTGCTGCGCAAGAACCTCGAGATCCTGGTGGCCCAGCTGGCTTCCTTGAGGACCGTGGACGGAACGCCGCCCGAACTGACCCTGACCACCAACGGTTCGCTGCTGGCGCGCAAGGCCCGCGTGCTCAAGGAAGCCGGCCTGCAAAGGGTGACCGTCAGCCTCGACGGCCTGGACGATGCCGTGTTCCGGCGCATGAACGACGCCGACTTCCCGGTGGCGGAAGTGCTGGCCGGCATAGACGCCGCGCGCGCGGCCGGCCTGGGCCCGATCAAGGTCAACATGGTGGTCAAGCGCGGCACCAACGAAGACCAGATCCTGCCCATGGCCCGCCATTTCCGCGGCACGGGCGTGGTGCTGCGCTTCATCGAATACAGGGACGTAGGCGCCACCAACGGCTGGCGCATGGACGAAGTGCTGCCCTCGACGGCCGTGCGCGACCTGATCCATTCGGAGTTTCCGCTGCTGCAGCTGGCCCCCTCCGCGCCCGGCGAGACGGCGGAACGCTGGGCCTATGCCGACGGCGCCGGCGAGATCGGCCTGATCAGCAGCGTGACGCAGGCCTTCTGCGGCGACTGCAATCGGGCCCGCCTGTCCACCGAAGGCAAGCTCTACCTCTGCCTGTTCGCCAGCAACGGCTACGACCTCCGTGCGCTGGTGCGCGGCGGGGCCAGCGATGCGGAGCTGGCCTCGGCCATCGGCCACATCTGGCAGGGCCGCGGCGACCGCTATTCCGAGCTGCGCGGCACCATGGCCGCGGACTCCGGCACCGGCCGGCGCCGGGTTGAAATGAGCTACATAGGCGGCTGAGTCCCTCGGTCGGGCGAGTTAAAGTCCCGGCATGATCGCCAAGGAAGACATCACGGGAATCATCCTCGCCGGCGGCCGCGGCTCCCGCATGGGTGGAGCCGACAAGGGCCTGCAGGTTTTCCGCGGCATGCCGCTGGCCTTGCATACGCTGATGCGCCTGGGCCCGCAGGTCGGCGAAGCGATGGTCAATGCCAACCGCAACCTGGCCGCCTACGAGTCGTTCGGCGTGCCGGTCTGGCCCGATGCCTCGGCCGACTACGCGGGCCCGCTGGCGGGCTTCCTGGTGGGGCTGGAGCGCTGCGAGACGGCCTACCTGGTCACCGTGCCCTGCGACACCCCTCTCTTCCCGCCCGACCTGGTGGCACGGCTGGCCGAGGCGCTGGAGCGCGAGGACGCGGACATCGCGATGGCCGCCGCCCGCGAAGAAGATGGCCAGGTCCGCGCGCAGCCCGTGTTCTCGCTGCTGCGCCACGAGCTGATGGAAAGCCTGGTGCGCTTCACCGTGGCCGGCGGCCGCAAGATCGACGCCTGGACGGCGCAGCACAAGACGGTGCTGGTGCCGTTCGACCGGCCCGGCGACGACCCGGCCGCCTTCTTCAATGCCAACACGCTGGCGGAACTGCGCCGGCTGGAACAGTCGCAATGAGCGCCGCACGGCCGCCCGAAGGCGCTCGCCCCCTCCGCTTGCGCAGGGGGGAGGAGCAGGCCGCGAAGCGGACAATCCTGGGGGAGGTTACCCGGTGAGCGCCAGCATCGCGGAGATCGCGGCGCAGCTACAAGGCTACGACCCGCAGGCCCTGAGCGCCGAGGGCGTGGGGGAGTTCCTCGCCCGCCTGGTCAGCCCGGTGACCGAAACCGAGACGATAGGCATCCTCTCCGCGCTCGACCGCATCGTGGCGGCCGACCTGGTGTCGCCGCTCAGCGTGCCGCCGCACGACAACTCCGCGATGGACGGCTATGCCTTCGATGGCGCCCAGCTGGCCGCCGGCGCGCCGCTGCAGCTCGAAGTGGCCGGCACCGCGCTGGCCGGCAAGGCCTGGCACGGCGCGGTCGGGCCCGGGCAGTGCGTGAAGATCATGACCGGCGCCATCATGCCGGCCGGCCTGGACACCGTGGTGCCGCAGGAATTCACGAAGACGGGCGCTGACGGCCGCATCGAAATCCCCGCGGGCATGCTGCAGCCGGGCGACAACCGCCGCCACAAGGGCGAGGACCTGATGCAGGGCCAGCCGGCCCTGCGCGCCGGCGACCGCCTGGGGCCCGCGGCCCTGGGCCTCGTGGCCAGCCTGGGCATTGCCGAAGTCACCGTGCGGCGCCGCCTGCGGGTGGCCTGTTTCTCCACCGGCGACGAGATCCTGAGCCTGGGCGAGCCGCCGCGCGAAGGCGCGGTCTACGACAGCAACCGCTACACCGTGCACGGGCTGCTGCAGCGCCTGGGCTGCGAGGTGATCGACCTCGGCGTGGTGCGCGACCAGCCGGCGCTGCTGGAGGCCGCCTTCACCGCAGCCGCGGCGCAGGCCGATGCCATCATCACCAGCGGCGGCGTCAGCGTCGGCGAGGCCGACTTCACCAAGGCCATGATGAAGAAGCTGGGCGACGTGGCGTTCTGGAAGATCGCCATGCGGCCCGGGCGGCCGATGGCCGTGGGGCGGATCGGCGAGTCGGTGCTGTTCGGCCTGCCCGGCAACCCGGTGGCGGTGATGGTGACCTACCTGGCCTTCGTGCGCCCCGCGCTGCTGCGGATGATGGGGGCGCGGTCCACCGGGACCGTGCTGCTGAAGGCGCACAGCGCCGAAGCGCTGCGCAAGAAGCCCGGCCGCACGGAATACCAGCGCGGCACCGTCAGCCGCGGCGCCGACGGCGTGCTGCAGGTGCGCATCACCGGCAACCAGGGCTCGGGGGTGTTGAGTTCGATGGTGCAGGCCAATGGGTTGATCGTGCTGCACCACGGGCAAGGCAACGTCGCGGCGGGCGACGAGGTCGACGTGATGATGTTCGACGGGGCGATCTAGACGAAACGCACCTGCGCGATCGGCGGCAGATCCCGCGACACGCAGTGCCACAGCGCCCCGTCGTCCTCGCTGATCCACAATCCGCCGGTGGTCGAGCCCATCGCCAGCGTACTGCCGTCGTCCGAGCAGGCCAGCCCGTGGCGATACACCAGGTGATACGCATCGTGCGGAGGCAGTCCGTAGCCCAGGCTTTCGAAGCTGGCGCCGCCGTCGTGCGTTTCGTTCACCACCAGCTTGCCGTCCACCGGAACCCGCATCGCATCCGAGTGGGCCGGCACGAACCAGGCCCGCTTCGGCTCGCGCGGATGCACGGCTACCGCGAAGCCGAAGTCGCTGGGCGCCGGCCGCTCCAGCCGCTGCCACTGCATGCCGCCGTCGGTGGAGCGGTACATGCCGCCATGGTGCTGCGCCCACAGCACGTCCGGCGCCGCGGGACAGGCGACGATCCGGTGCACGTCCTGGATGTTGCCGTCGTAGCGGCGCTCGGGCGGCATGTAGGCCCCGGCGTCCATGCCCTGCGAGGTGTTGGCCCAGGTGGCGCCGCCGTCGCGGGTCTGCCAGACCCCGGCGCAGGAAATGGCCACGGTGACGTGCTTCGCATCGCGCGGGTCGACCACGATCGAATGGATGCCGGCATGGTCGTAGCCGCCGCCGAACCACTCCTTGCGCTCCGGGCGGTCCCACAGGCTTTCGACCAGCTGCCAGCTGTCGCCCTGGTCGTCGGAGACGAACAGCCCGGCCGGCAGCCCGCCCAGCCACAACCGGCCACCGCCCGCTTCGAGGCACCATGCGAGGTCCAGCGTCCAGGGCGTGGCGTCGTCCTTCCAGGGGCCTTCGGTCGGCTTGGGCGGGAAGGCCGGCGTGGCGATCTCCTGCCAGCTGGCGCCGCGGTCGCGGCTGCGGCGCAGCTTGACGCCGAAATGACCGAGCCGCAGCGCGGCATACCAGGCGCCATCGGCCGGGTCGACCAGCACCTGGGTCACCGGCTCGCCGGCGAAGTGCGGCGGGCCGGGGTGCCAGCCGGTCTTGCCGCGCTCGACCAGGAACAGGCCCTTGCGGGTCGCTACGTGCAATGGCTGCATCTCATCCTCCTGTCAGGGCCTGGATGACCATCACGGCGTCCTGCGGCTGCAGGGCGCGGGTGAGGTCGCTGCGGCTGGGAATCATCTGCCCGTTGACGAACACCGCCACGTGCTTGCGCACCGCGCCCTGCTCGTCCAGCACGTAGCCGCGCAGGGCCGGCGCCGCGGCGAACGCGGCGGTTAGCGCGGAGGCGAGCGTGGCGGCGCCGACTTCCTGCTTCGGGCAGGGAACGTGGCGCGTGAGGGCGGGGGCGAATTCGACGGTGGGCACGCTGGGATTGCACACCGGCGCGCGCGGCCGGTCAATCCGCGCTTTCGTCATTCCCCCGCAAGCTACTTCGCGATCAGGTCGCCATGCGGATAAGGCTCTGCCTCTTCGATCGCCTCGGTCTTGTTCGCGCCCGGCACTTCCCGACGGGCGAACAGCGTGTACATGGTGGGCACCACGAACACCGTCAGCAGCGTGCCCA
>JAQGMU010000230.1 GCA_028292195.1 Ramlibacter sp.
TCGCCACCTGGACGCGCGTGGTGCGGACGGCCAACATCACGGTGAGCTGAACCGCTCACTGCCCCGACGCCATGATCGATGCGGCCATCGTGGGCCTGGGCTGGTGGGGCCGTCAGCATGTCGAGGCTATCGCCGGCAGCCAGTCGCTGCGCTACGTCCGGGCCGTGAGCAAGGAGCCGGACACGGTGCGTTCCTTCGCCGACCGGCACGGCCTGGCGCTGGGCACCGAGTACGCGGAAGTGCTGGCGGACCCGGCGGTGAAAGCGGTGGTGCTCTGCACGCCGCACCTGTTCCATCCGCAGCAGGTGGTCGACGCCGCGCGCGCCGGCAAGCATGTGTATTGCGAGAAGCCGCTATCGCTCACGCGGGCCGGCGCCGAGCTCGCGGTGCAGGCTTGCCGCCGCGCCGGCGTGGTGCTCGCCGTGGGTCACGACAAGCGCCTCAATCCAGGGTTCGTGGCATTCAAGGCCGCGGTCGCTGCCGGCGATATCGGGCCCGTGCTCTCGGTGGAGAGCAATGCCAACCGCGACACCGTCGATGTCTCGCCCGGTTCGTGGAAGGCCGCGGGCGACAACGCGGGCTCCCTGGGATTGCTCAATTACGGCGTGCATCGCATCGACGCGCTCGTCAGCGTGTTCGGCGCGATCGGCCGCGTCCATGCATCGCGTTCCGCGGGCCGGGTGCCGGGCAGTCCCGGCATCGACGCCACCGCGGTGATCCTCGAATTCGAAAGCGGCGTGCTGGGCTACCTGGGCACGCTGTCGCGCTCCGCGCCGTTTTCGCGCTTCCAGGCCTTCGGCACGGAAGGCTCGGTGCTGCTGCGCGAATGGAACGAGGTGCACCGGACGGTGCGCGGAGCCGCTCCGCATTCGCAGGCCTATCCCGAGATCGACACCGTGCGCGCGAACGTGGAACTGTTCGCCGCCGCGGTGCGCGAAGGCGGAGGCTTCCATATCTCCGAGTGGGAAATGCTGGAAACGGCTGCCGTGGTCGAGGCCTGCCTGGAGTCGCTGCGCGGCGGAATGCCCGTGGTGCTCGGGGCGCACTCGGGCGCAGGTTCACGTATGTGAAATATCGGGCCGCCAACCGGCGATTCGCGGTCGGGCGGCGCATAGTGTTCAATCGATTCAGGAGACATCATGCGGCGGTTCAACCATGTCCTGGCCGGTCTTGCGGCGATCGCGACCGCGGCCGGCGCGATCAGCGCGAGCGGCGCCGAGCTGGCGGTCAATCCGATCAGGATCGTCGTTCCCTTCGCCGCGGGCGGCGCGGCGGACAGCGTGGCCCGGATGGTGGGCCAGCAGGTCGCCGAGCGCAGCGGCAAGACGGTCGTCATCGACAACCGCCCCGGCGCGGGATCGGCCGTCGGCACCGAGCTGGCCTCCCGCGCGGCGCCCGACGGCGGCACCTTGCTGGTCGTGGGCAACGCGCTGATCATGAACAAGCTGCTGCGGCCCAACCTGGCCTACGACCCTGTCACCAGCTTCGAGCCGGTCTGCATGCTCGTCGATTCGCCCGGCGTGGTGGTCGTCAATGCTTCATCGGAGTTCCAGACGCTGGGCCAGCTGATCGACGGCGCCCGCGCGAACCCGGGCAAGCTGTCCTATGGCGCCGTCGGTCCCGCTTCGGCCACGCAGCTCGCCGGCGAGATGCTCAAGGGCGCGGCGAACGTCGACATCACCTACGCGCCCTTCCCGGGCGCGGCGCCCGCGATCACGGCGCTGCTCGGCAACCACATCACCGCCGCGGTCGCCTTGTATTCCGAAGTCGCGCCGCAGATCAAGGCAGGGCGGCTGCGCGCCCTTGCAGTCACGTCGCGCGAGCGCTTCAGCGCGCTGCGCGACGTGCCGACAGTGGCCGAGTCCGGCTACAAGGACTATGAAATGTCGATCTGGGTGGGCCTGCTCGCGCCGGCGAAGACCTCCAAGGAAACGCTGGGCCAGCTCACCGCGATGGTCTCTTCCGCGCTGGCCGTGCCCGAGCTGAATGCCAGGCTGGTGGCGCAGGAGTTGAGCCCCGGCGGGCCGTGCGGAGCCGACTTCGGCGCCCTCATCCAGCGCATGCTGGACAAGTACGGCCGCGTCATCAAGGCCGCCAACATCAAGCTGGAATGAGCCAGCGCCTTATCTGCAACCCTGGAGCGGGAAACAATGAGCAAACCTGAAACGCCCACGCCCGGCCGGCCCCACCTGCGCCGCGACGGCCAGCAGTGGGTCTTCGACTGGGTCATCAAGGAAACCGGCAAGGTCTTCCACTTCCAGTCCGACGGCCGCGGCCGGCTGCCGCGCAGCGTGCGCAGCCACGACATGATCAGCAAGCACGTGGGCCAGTCGGCCGCGAAGCTGGAGCGCATCGCGCGTGCCGAGGCCGAGGCCGGCCACGGCGAGACCGCGATGGAGGTCTACTACCAGGCCGCGTTGCAGTACCTGGATGCGCAGCACGTGGTGTTCGAGGCCAACGCGGAGAAGCGCCACCTGCACGGCGGGCTGATGCGCTGTTTCGACCAGGTGCGCAAGCACGCGCCGTACCGCATCGAGCATGTGGACGTTCCGTGGAACGGCACGGTCGTCTCGGGCAACCTGCACCTGGCCCCGGGCGAAGGGCGCAAGCCGGTGATCTTCTACGTGCCGGGATGCGACCAGACCAAGGAGTCCTGGCCGCACCCCTACTTCAACCAGGCGCTGCAGCGCGGCATGCACGTCTTCTCGTTCGACGG
>JAQGMU010000247.1 GCA_028292195.1 Ramlibacter sp.
CTAGACCTGTAGGCTGGGTTGCCGGAAGGCACCCCAGCGCTGGGTTCGCTGCGCGACCCCAGCCTACAGCGCGAAGATCTTTCCCGGGTTCAAGATGATCTTCGGGTCCAGCGCCCGCTTGATCGTCCGCATCATGTCCACGGCGCCGGCGCCGGCCTCGTCGACCAGGAAGCCCATCTTGTGCAGGCCCACGCCGTGCTCGCCGGTGCAGGTGCCTTCCAGCTGCAACGCCCGGCTGACCAGCTTGTGGTTCAGGCCTTCCGCTACTTCACGTTCCTTGGGATCGTTCGGGTCCAGCAGGTAACCGAAGTGGAAGTTGCCGTCGCCCACATGGCCGACCAGGAAGTAGGGGATGCCGCTGGCATCGGCCTCGGCCACGGAATCCAGCAGGCAATCGGCCAGCCTTGAGATCGGCACGCAGGTGTCGGTGGAGATCACGCGGCAGCCGGGGCGCGACTGCACGGCGGCGAAATAGGAGTTGTGGCGCGCCGTCCAGAGCCGCGTCCGCTCCTCCGGCGTGGCGGCCCATTCGAAGGCGTTGCCGCCGTGATCGCTGGCGATCTCCTGCACCGTCTCGGCCTGCTCCTTCACGCCGGCCGGCGAGCCGTGGAATTCCATCAGCAGCATCGGCTCTTCGCGCAGGCCCAGCTTGCTGTGGGCATTGACCATGCGCACCGTGTTGTGGTCGATCAGTTCGACGCGCGCGATCGGCACGCCCAGCTGGATCACCTGGATGGTGGCGCGCACGGCGGCCTCGATGCTCGGGAAGGAGCAGATCGCCGCCGAGATCGCCTCGGGAATCGGGTAGATGCGCAGCGTCACTTCGGTGATCACGCCCAGCGTGCCTTCGCTGCCGACGAACAGGCGGGTCAGGTCGTAGCCGGCGGAGGATTTCTTGGCGCGGGTGCCGGTGCGGATCACTTCGCCGCTGGCCGTCACGACTTCCAGCGCCAGCACGTTTTCGCGCATGGTGCCGTAGCGAACGGCGTTGGTGCCGCTGGCGCGGGTGGCGCTCATGCCACCCAGCGAAGCATCGGCGCCCGGGTCGATCGGAAAGAACAGGCCGGTGCTCTTGATTTCTTCGTTCAGCTGCTTGCGCGTCACGCCCGGCTGGACAGTGACCGTCAGGTCTTCCGCGTTGATGGACAGCACCTTGTTCATGCGGGCCACGTCGATGCTGATGCCGCCCTGCACGGCCAGCAGGTGGCCCTCCAGTGAGGAACCGACACCGAACGGAATGACCGGTGTGTCGTATTGGCTGGCCAGCCGCACCGTATCGGCCACGTCCTGCGTGCTCTCGGCGAACACCACCGCCGCCGGCGGCGGCACCTGGAAGGAAGACTCGTCGCGGCCATGCTGTTCGCGCACCACCATGGCGGTGGAGCAGCGGTCGCCGAAGCGTGCCTTCAGCGACTCGATCAAGGCGGGCGGAACGTCGCGCTGCTGGACTTCCGGAACCAGGTGGGTGAGGACTGTGGGTGCGTTCATGCTTGTCTCCGAGCTGCACCCAGTGTAGTCCGGCCCCGCCGGCCCGTCTCTACACCCTCAGCGCAGCGAATCCTCGTATTCGCCGCGCGAAACCTTGCCGTCGAAATCGCGGTCCATCTCCTGGAACGACATCATCGAAATGCTCAGGCGGCGCGCCTCACCTTCGGTCAGTTCGCCATCCCGGTTGCTGTCGGCGTTGATGAAGGAGCGGGCGATGTCCACCGCACTGAAGCCCGCGCCTCCGCTGCCGACGAACTGGCTGGGGCCGCGGGAGCCACCGGCGCCGGCGCCCATGGTGGCCGTGGCGTTGGCCGGCGTTTGCATGTCGCTGCCCACCGCCGACGAACCGACGCCGCTGATGATCGAGCTGTTGGCGATGTTGGGGTCGCTGGAAGTGGCTCCGCCGCTGCCGGCGGTCAGGCCGGCCGGGGCCGCCGAGCGCAGGCCGGCGGGGTTGGGCGTGCCCTGCGCCGCGACCGCGCTGGCCGAGGGCTTCGGACTGGTGGATGGCTGCACGCGTGCCATCTGCGCGTGCACGGTGGTGGCCGCAAGCAACGCCAGCGAAAGCGTTGCTGCGAGGCGGTACAGATGAGGCATGGTGTCTCCTGGATCTTGCTGGCGTCCCAGGACGTGGGCCGCCTTGGTTGCAGCATGGCGTTGCCCGGCGGTAACGCCAGCCGCTGGAGGCGGAAGCTGCTGTAGGAAAGGGCAGACGCGACGGCGACAGCTTGAGCCACAATCGATGCCTACAGGAGCAGTGCATGGGCCAGCGGCTGACGCAAATCGCAACCCGGACCGGCGACAACGGGACCACGGGCCTCGGAGACAACACGCGGGTGTCCAAGGACCACCTGCGGGTGCACGCCATGGGCGAAGTCGACGAGCTCAATTCGCACCTCGGCCTGCTGCTGTGCGAGCAGTTGCCCGCCGGCGTGCCGGACCTGCTGGTGGAAATCCAGCACCAGCTGTTCAACCTGGGCGGCGAGCTGTCGATCCCGGGCTACGAACTGCTGAAGCCGGAGGCGGTGGCGGCGCTCGATGCGGCGCTGGCCGAACACAACGCGCAACTGCCCAGGCTGCAGGAGTTCATCCTGCCGGCCGGCAATCGGGCGGCCTCGCAGGCGCATGTCTGCCGCACCGTGGCGCGCAGGGCCGAGCGGGCGCTGGTGGCGCTGGGCCGCGAAGAGAAGTTGCGCGAGGCGCCGCGCCAGTACCTGAACCGCCTGTCCGACCTGATGTTCGTGCTGGCGCGCGTGTTCAACCGCATGAATGGCGGGGACGACGTCTACTGGAAGAGCGAGCGGCTGAAAGCCTCTTCCTGATGTCATTGCGGGCTTGACCCGCCTTCCACCTTCAGCGCGGTGCCAGCACCGCCATCGTGATCCGCGACACGCAGGTCAGCTCCCCCGCATCGTTGCGCATTTCGATCGCCCACACCTGCGTGCTGCGGCCTATGTGCACCGGCTTCGTGATGCCGGTGACCCAGCCCTGGGTTGCCCCGCGCAGGTGGTTGGCGTTGATGTCCAGGCCCACCGTGCGGTAGCCCGGCTCGCAGCAGTAGATCGCGCCGCAGGAACCCAGCGTCTCCGCCAGTACCACGCTGATCCCGCCATGCAGCAGGCCATAGGGCTGGCGGGTGCGCTGGTCCACCGGCACCCGGCCCAGGATGTAGTCGTCGCCGACCTCGAGGAATTCGATGCCGAGGTACTCCGGCGCCGTGC
>JAQGMU010000263.1 GCA_028292195.1 Ramlibacter sp.
CACGCTCTGGTACAGCGCCCGGCCGGCCGGCCAGAAGAAGAACACCAGGATGATGGCCATCTGGGGTGCAACCAGCACCCAGGGCAGCCAGGCGGACTTGAAGAGGACTCGTTTTTCCATGAATGGCTATAAAAACAATAGCTGCCGAGATCCGGTGAATCCGGACGGGCAGCCATTTTCCTTTACAAAACAGCGGCCCTCGCGGACCGCTGCGGGGCTCAGGACTTGTTGGCCTTCTCGAATCTCTCGAGTTGCTCGTTGCCGCGCTTCACGGCGTTGTCCAGTGCTTCCTTCGGCTCCTTCTTGCCGCTCCAGACACCTTCGAGTTCCTCGTCGATGATGGTGCGGATCTGCACGAAGTTGCCCAGGCGCACGCCGCGCGACTTGTCGGTGGTCTTGCGGATCATCTGCGTCACGGAGACGTCGGTGCCCGGGTTCTTCTTGTAGAAGCCGGCCTTGTCGGTGAGCTCGAACGAGGCCTTGGTCACCGGCAGGTAGCCGGTGCGCTGGTGGCTGGCGGCAGCCACTTCGGGCTTGGACAGGTAGTTGAAGAACGCGGCAACGCCCTTGTATTCGGCCGGCTTCTTGCCCGACATCACCCACAGGCTGGCGCCGCCGATCACCGTGTTCTGGGGCGCGCCCGGAACGTCGGGGTAGTACGGCAGGGTGCCGATGCCATAGGCGAACTTGCCGTTGCGCACCACGCTGCCGTACAGGGCGGAGGAGCCGGTCGCCATGGCGCATTCACCCGAGACGAAGGTGGCGTCGGCGGCGTTGTTGCGGCCCTTGTAGACGAACAGGCCGCTCTTGGCCATGTTGGCCAGGTTCTCGATGTGGCGCACGTGCAGCGGCGTGTTGAACGCCAGCCGCGTGTCCAGGCCGCCGAAGCCGTTGTTCTTGGTCGCGTACAGCACGTTGTGCCAGGCCGAGAAGCTCTCCAGCTGGGTCCAGCTGATCCAGCTGGTGGTGAACGGGCACTTGTGGCCCGAGGCCTTCAGCTTGGCCGCGGCCAGCGCCACTTCCGGCCAGGTGGTCGGCGGCTTCTCCGGGTCCAGGCCGGCCGCCTTGAAGGCGTCCTTGTTGTAGTGGAAGACGGGCGTGGAGCTGTTGAACGGGAAGCTCAGCATCTGGCCGTTCGGCGCGGTGTAGTAGCCCGCCACGGCCGGCACGTAGACGTTGGGGTCGAACTTGTAGCCGGCGTCGGTCATCACCTTGGCCACCGGCACGATCGCGCCCTTGGAGGCCATCATGGTGGCGGTGCCCACTTCGAACACCTGCAGGATGTCGGGCGCGTTGCCGGCGCGGAAGGCCGCGATGGCGGCGGTCATGGATTCGTCGTAGCTGCCCTTGAAGGTCGGGACGATCCTGTAGTCCTTCTGGCTGGCATTGAAATCCTTGGCCAGGTCGTTGACCCATTCGCCGAGGGCGCCGCCCATCGAGTGCCACCACTGGATCTCGGTCTGCGCCTGGGCCGGTGCCGCGAACGTGATTGCGGCCGTGAGCGCCAGCGCAGAGAGCTTTAGTTTCATGTCGATTGTCTCCTGATCGGGATGCAAAGCCGGTGACTGTACGGTGGATTTGTGACCGGGATTAGACAAACGCCCTGCTTTGGCGGCAAGCGGGTTTCCCATGACCTGGCGCACATCCAGCGTGCTGCACTGCGGTAACATCTTCCTTCAGCCGTGTTTGCATTCGTTTGGCTGACAGGATCCCCAGATGAACGCGCCGACAACATTCGAACAACTCATGTCAGCGGTCGACGGCGAAGCGCCGCGCCTGCGCGAGATCCCCTACAACTACACCTCGTTCTCGGATCGCGAGATCGTGATCCGCTTGCTCGGCTCCCGGGCCTGGGACATCCTCAACCAGCTGCGCGAGGAACGCCGCACCGGGCGCTCGGCCCGCATGCTGTACGAGGTGCTGGGCGATATCTGGGTGGTGCAGCGCAATCCCTACCTGCAGGACGACCTGCTGGACAACCCGAGGCGCCGCCGCCTGCTGGTCGAGGCCCTGCACCACCGCCTGGGCGAAGTGGAGAAGCGGCGCTCGCCGGACTCCGACCCGCAGCGCGACGCGCTGGTGGGCGAACTGCTGGCCGCGGCCAATGGCGCCGTCCGCACCTTCGACGCCACCTTCGCGGAGACCGCCGAACTGCGCGGCCGCGCGCAGCGGGCCCTGCGCCGCTGCACGCACAAGGACAACATCAAGTTCGATGGCCTGTCGCGCGTTTCGCACGTGACCGACGCCACCGACTGGCGCGTCGAGTACCCGTTCGTGGTCCTCACGCCCGACACCGAGGCCGAGATGGCCGGCCTGGTCAAGGGCTGCATCGAGCTGGGCCTGACCATCATTCCGCGCGGCGGCGGCACCGGCTACACCGGCGGCGCGATCCCGCTCACCTGGAAGAGCGCGGTCATCAACACCGAGAAGCTCGAGACCATGACCGAGGTGGAGCACGTTGCCATCGGCGGCCATGCCGAACCGGTGGCCACGGTCTGGACCGAGGCCGGCGTCGTCACCCAGCGGGTGGCGGACGCGGCGGAGCGGGCCGGCTACGTGTTCGCGGTCGACCCGACCTCCGCCGAGGCCTCCTGCATCGGCGGCAACGTCGCCATGAACGCCGGCGGCAAGAAGGCGGTGCTGTGGGGCACGGCGCTGGACAACCTGGTGTCGTGGCGCATGGTCACGCCCGACGCCCAGTGGCTGGAAGTGGTCCGCCTGGACCACAACATGGGCAAGATCCACGACGCCGCGGTGGCGACGTTCGAGCTGCGCTACTTCGAGGCCGCGAACAAGGTCGACTGGAGCAAGCCCAAGCGCACCGAGCGGCTGGAGATTCCCGGCGGCAGCTTCCGCAAGGAAGGCCTGGGCAAGGACGTCACCGACAAATTCCTCTCCGGCCTGCCCGGCATCCAGAAGGAAGGCTGCGACGGCCTGATCACCAGCGCGCGCTGGGTGGTGCACCGGATGCCGCAGCACACCCGCACGGTCTGCATGGAGTTCTTCGGCAATGCCAAGGACGCCGTGCCCAGCATCGTCGAGATCAAGGACTTCATGTTCGCCGAGCAGAAGCGCACGGGCGTCGTGCTGGCCGGCCTGGAACACCTGGACGACCGCTACCTGAAGGCC
>JAQGMU010000288.1 GCA_028292195.1 Ramlibacter sp.
CCGCCGCCTCCGCCGCCGTCCACCCCGCGCCCGCCGCCGTCGCGGCGGTCGTCGGCGGCCTGAAGGAAGGCGAGAGCAAGCTGACCGTCGGCCCCAACATCAAGCTCAAAGGCGTGGAGATCACCGACTGCGACACGCTGGTGGTGGAAGGCTCGGTGGAAGCGACCATGGACTCGCGGGTGATCCAGATCTCGGAGCGCGGCGCCTTCAAGGGCTCGGCGGACATCGACGTCGCCGAAATCCGCGGCGTCTTCGAAGGCAACCTGACGGTGCGCCAGAAGCTGGTGATCTATTCGACCGGCAAGGTCACCGGCCACGTGCGTTACGGCAAGGTGATCATCGAGGAGGGCGGCCAGCTGTCCGGCGAAATCGAGTCGGGCACGTCCGCGGTGCGTCCGGCGCAGGCGGCCGCGGCCTTGCGTGCCGGCCTGACGCCGGTGCAGTAGGGACAGGCGCTTCTCTCGGTGCCTTGACCCGCGCGCCACGGCGGGGGTGAAATGGGGCTCCTGTTCCCCGGGAGCCCCGCATGAAAGCCGCCTCCGCGCTCGTGTCCCTGCTCGCCGGGCTGGCACTGCTGGCGGCCAGCCCGCCGGCGGGCGCCCAGGCGTACCCTTCGAAGCCGGTGAAGATGCTGGTCGGCTTTCCGCCCGGCGGCGGCACCGACATCCTGGCGCGGCTGCTGGCCAGGAAGCTTTCCGAGACCTGGGGCCAGACCATCGTCGTCGAGAACCGGCCCGGCGCCTCGGCCACGATCGCCTCCGACATGGTGGCGAAGTCGGCCGCCGATGGCTACACGATTTCCATGGGACAGCTCACGCCGAACGCCATCGCGCCGGCGTTGATCGCCAGGATGCCGTACGACGCGAAGCGCGACCTGGTGCCGGTCGTGCTGGTCGGCACCTCGCCCAACGTGCTGGTGACGCGGCCGGACCTCGGCGCAGCCAATGTGGCGGAGCTGATCGCGCTGGTGAAGTCGCGCCCGCGCGGCCTCACCTACGCGTCGTCGGGATCGGGCAGCCTGCAGCACATCGCGGCGGAACTGTTCCGCGTGACGGCGGGCGTCGAACTGGTGCACGTGCCTTACAAGGGCAGCGGCCAGGCCGTGGTCGATCTCCTTTCGGGACAGGTGGACATGAACTTCGACTCCATTCCGGCCGTGATCCAGCACGTCAAGGCAGGCAAGCTGCGGCCGATTGCCGTCACGGCGGCCAGGCGGGCATCGGGGCTGCCCGAACTGCCCGCGATCGCCGAGAGCCCGGGATTCGCCGACTACGACCTCACCACCTGGTGGGGCCTGTTCACGCCGGCCGGGACGCCGGAAGCCATCGTCGCCAAGATCAATCGCGACACCGGCGCGGCGCTGCGCGACCCGGAGCTGCGGGCCCGCTTCGCCGACCTGAGCGTCGAGCCGGGCGGCGGCACGCCGCAGGAATTCGGCGCCTACGTGGCGCGCGAGATGGTCAAGTACGAGCAGCTCGTGAAGACGCTGAACATCAAGGCGGAATAGGGCGGGTCAAACGGCGCTCTTGTGCCGCGCGATGCAGGTGTCCAGCACTTCCTCGTGCGGCTTCTTCCACCAGTTGCCGGTGGAGAAGATCTCCACCTCGCTGTAGCCGGCGAAGCCCTGCGCTTCGACCCAGCCGCGGATGCGGGGAATGTCGATCACGCCGTCGCCCATCATCCCGCGGTCGTTCAGCAGGTCGGTCGTGGGCGTCATCCAGTCGCAGACGTGGAAGGCCAGCAGCCGTTCCTTGCCGGCGCGGGCGATCTGCTGCTGCAGCTTCGGGTCCCACCACACGTGGTAGACGTCGACGGCGACCCCCAAGGCCGCTTGCGGCCTTTCCGAATTCTCGCCCGACTTTCTCGGATCCAGTTCCTCGCAGACGTCGAGGGCCTGTTCCATCGTGTTGATGCAGGCCCGGTCGGCGGCGTACATCGGGTGCAGCGGCTCTATGGCCAGCGGCATCCGCGCCTGCTTCGCGTGGTCCAGCAGTTCGGCGATGCCGTCGCGCACCTGGCTGCGCGCCAGCGCGATGTCCTTGTGCGCCGCCTTGCCCTGCAGCGCGCCGGGCAGGCCGCCGACCACCAGCACCAGGCAGGCGGCGTTCAGCTCCGCCGCCTCGTCGACCGCGCGCCGGTTGTCGTCGCGCGCGGCTTTCAGCCCCGCCGCGTCCGTTGCCGGGAACATGCCGCCGCGGCAATAGCCGGAGAGTGCCAGACCATGATCGCGCACGAGTCTGGACACGTTGGCCAGGCCCGCGGCGGCCACCTGGTCGCGCCAGGGCGAGATCGCGCGTATGCCCTTGCGGACGCAGGCTTCGATGATGGCGGGCAGCGGCAGGTCGGCGCCGCTGCTCTTGCGGATGGTGGCGGTATTGATCGACAGCCAGCGGTGGTCTTGGGCGAAGTCGCGCATGGGGGCTCAGTTCAAAGAGGTTCGGTCGCGCCGCCACTGGCGGATGATCGCGGCGTTGTCCAGGTCGCCGTCGCCGGCGGCGATGGCGTCGCGCATCAGCCGCGCATGGGTTTCCGACAGGGGCAGGGGCTGGCCGGCAACATGGGCGGCAGCCAGCATCAGGCCCACGTCCTTCAGGTGCTGGCGGATGCGCGACTGCGGCTCGAAGCGGCCGCTGGCCATCATCGGGCCCTTGACCTCCGCGGCGGCGGAACGGGCCGGCGTTGCCAGCACCAGGGCCAGGAAGGTGGCCGGCGGGATGCCCAGGCTTTCGGCGAAGGCCATGCCCTCGGCCAGCACCGCGCGATTCAGGCCCAGCACCAGGTTGGTGGCGAGCTTGGCCCTGGCGGCCATGCCGGCGGCGCCGACGTGGACCCGCCGGGTCGCCACGGCATCGAGCACGGCGA
>JAQGMU010000291.1 GCA_028292195.1 Ramlibacter sp.
AAGTCTGCTCGCTGGCCCGGGAGCTCACGGTGGCCCGCCGCCTGGTGGATACGCAGGAGCAGAGCCGCAAGCTCACCGAGCGCCTGCTGCAAGGGGGCCGCGGGACCTCCGTCGACGTGCTGCGCTCCGCCTCGCAGGAGGACCAGGTCCGCTCCTCCATCCCGCCGCTCACGGCGCAAAGGCAGCTCGCGCTGTACCGTCTCGCGCTGCTGACAGGCCGCACGCCGAAGGAAGTTCCTGCGGCAGTGGAAGCTTGTGACGAGGAGCCGCACCTGAAGTCGGCGATCCCGGTGGCCGACGGTGCCGCGCTGCTGCGGCGCCGGCCCGACATCCGCAGGGCCGAAGCCGAGCTGCATTCCGCCACCGCACGCATCGGCGTGGTGACGGCGGACCTGTACCCGAAGATCGTCCTGGGGGCATCGGTGGGCTCCGCCGGCCTGCTCGGCCACTTCGGCGACAGCGACACCTTCAAGTTCTCGCTGGGCCCGTTGATCTCCTGGCAGTTCCCCGGCCGTTCGCGCACGCACGCGCGCATCGATGCAGCGGAGGCGGAGACGCAAATCGCGGTCGCGCGCTTCGACGCCGCCGTGCTCACCGCATTGAAGGAAACCGAAAGCTCGCTGGAGGTGTATTCGCGGGACCTGGAGCGGCAGGCATTGCTTGAGAAAGCGCGGGACGAAGCGCTGCGGGCGGCCAAGGACACCGAGTCTCTGTTCGTGCGCGGCCGTTCCGGCTACCTGCCGGTACTGGACGCGACGCGCACGCTCATCGCCACCGAGCAGACCGTGTCGGCGGCACAGAGCAAGCTGGCTGCCGACCAGGTCAACCTTTTCCTGGCGCTGGGCGGAGGCTGGGAAACGCCGCGATGAACTGCAAGCTGTTCTGGATCGCCTAGGAGCCGCACATGGAAGCCATTGACCTGTTAGCACGGCCGGCCGTCGCCGCGCCTGCCATCCGCTTCATCCGTCTGGACGACTTCCCGCTGCTGCGGGACTTCGTGCGCGGTCTTTCGCGCAACACGGCATACAAGCGGTTGATGTCCGGGCGCAGGCCACCGACGAGGAGATCCGCCGCTGGAGCGAGATCGATCCGGGGCCCGAGTGCGCGTTCGTCGCCATCGCCGGGGGCGAGATCGCCGGCGTCGCGCGCTACGCGTTCGAAACGCCGGACGAGACCGATTTCGCCATCGTGCTGACGGACGCCTGGCAGGGCCGCGGGCTCGGGCGTGAACGGCTGCAGCGGCTGATCCTGGCAGCGCGCATCCACGGTGTGCGCCGCCTGACCGGCACCACGCTCACCGAGAACGTCGCGATGCTCTTGTTGGCGCGCCGGCTGGGATTCACCACGCGGCGGGCACCGGGTGCGGCCTTCGCCACGCCGCTGGAACTACGGAACGACCGCGGGCATTCGTAGACCAACCCGGAGTATCCATGCCTTTCCACATCCGTCACGCACGCCGTCTCGGCTACGGCTGGCCCACCACACTGCGCTTCAGTCGAAGGCTCGGCGAGGCCACCCGCGACGTCGACTATGCGAGCGCCATCGAGGGGCCCGCAGGGCCCGTGATCCTGCCTCCCAACGGGACCGCACCGCGGCCGCTCTCGCGGCTGCTGCTCGACTTGGCCATCATGCTGGTCACCGCCATCACTGGCGGGCCAGGAAGGGTCGCGGCGGACCGGCCCGGTTGAAGTCCGCCGCACGCGTTCAAGCGAATTGCAGGTGGAGCTCCGACGCGCGCCGCCGGGCCGGAAACGCACTGCCGTCGGACGCACCATCCTCTTCCACCAGGCCGCGCGAGGCCGCGATTCGGGCGGCCTGCGTGCGGGAGCTGGCGCCCAGCTTGGTCATGATGGCGCTTACGTGCGATTTGACCGTTCCCAGTTCGATGCTCAGTCGGCGCGCGATGTCCTTGTTCGGCTGGCCAGTGGCGACGAGTTGCAGCACCTCGACCTCGCGCGAAGTGAGGATGGCCCGCGTCAGGCTGTCGGCCATGCGCTGCGCGACGGCCATGCTCATGTAGCGCAAGCCGTTGGCGACGGCGGTCGCCCCGTCGATCAGCTCGTCGAGCGGGCCGCCCGCCAGAAGATATCCGTACACGCCGGCCTCGATGGCGCGGCGGATGTCGGCCTCGCGATCATTGGACGTGAGCGCGAGGACGCGCGCCTCGCCCTGCAGGCCGGCCGCCTGGCGGCCCGCGAGATCGGCGAGGCGCAGCGCGTTGGCGTAGTCGGCGATGACCGCGTCGACGCGCGGGCCGTCGGGGCCGACGCTGCCCACGCCGTGCACGAAAACTTCGAAGCGCGGGTGTTCGCGCAGCGCCGCGACCAAGCCGGCACTAAGGATCGGATCCGAGTGCAGGACCAGCAGGTTCGAACGGCGCAAGGGGTGGAAGTTCATGGGCGGCTCCAGTTGAAGGTATATGTCGGTGTGTGGCGGTGGCGAGAGCCGCCTGCACGACCGCTAGTTCACATCAACCGGAGCCTGCACTCTATTGCACGAAGGTATGGGCGATACCAAGGGATGGCCCGCCGCCGCGCTGAGGCCCTCTTCTTGCCGGCCAGCAACTCGCCGTCCACCGGCAGGCGCCGCAAAGGGATACCAGTGACTGCGTGAAATCGTTGCGCAGCGCCGGCGGCCCTGCCGTAGTGCCGGTCTCGCCGATGCCGACGGGCGCCTCGCCGTTGCGCACCAGGTGTACCTCGATGCGCGGGACCTCGTTCATGCGCAGCACGCGGTAGTCGTGGAAATTGGATTGCTCCACGCGCCCGTTCCTCAGCGTGATCTCGCCGTACAGTGCCGCGCTCAGGCAGAAGGAGGCCGCCTTGCTGCTGCGCCACGATCGTGTCGGGATAGACGGCGATGCCGGTGTCCACGGCGCATACGACACGGCGCAGCTTCACTTCGCCCTGGGCATCGATCTCCGCTTGCACCACGGTGGCAACGAAGCTGGCGACCGAAGGCTGCCTGCAGACGCCGCGTCCCATGCGCTTCGGCAGCGCCTGCCCCCCAGCCCAATTTCGCTGCCGCCAGTTCCAACGTGGCCGTCTTTCGCGAGTTGCGCTGGAGCATTCCGAGGCGGAAGGCCGCCGGGTCCTTGCCCACCTTGCGGGCGAGTTCGTCGATGAAGCTTTCGATGGCAAACACGTTGTTGTTGCAGCCGATTCCGCGCCAGAAACCGGTGCGAGCGGCCTTCGGTTCGAAGCGCCCGTTCATCCCATCCCTGACTCAGGACCTGATTCCAAGGAAAAGCCATGCCCACCCGTTCAAAGCATGCTTCCCCATCCTTGTAACCGGCGCCGCCGGCGCGATGGGCGCCAATAGCCGCAACGTCACCGAGATGCTGCTGATCCGGGGCCACAAGGTACGCGCCATGGTGCGGAAAGAGGACCCGCGCGCGGAAGCGCGATCCCGCACGAGTTGAACACCCCTCCCGAGGAATGCCGAATCTGCTCAGCCCAATGTGAACAAATATGCTTCCACCCCGGATCGAGAAACTCGATCTCGAAGAGGCGATCCTGCACCGGCGCTGCCTGGCAAACGAGTTGATAGAGCCTCCGGCCATCGATCACCCTCCCTGCGGGTTCGTATCCGATCCGCGGTCCGCCAAGGGACGCCGGCCGTCACTTGCACCCGAAATCGAATTGTGCGTCCGTCCGGGGCCGGACCGAGCACCATGTGCAGATCCCGGGCGGGGAAGCGATACAGCACGCGGCCCGGCGCGGTCACTCCCACCGCGCGCTCGGCTTCCAGGCGCTAGAGCCCCGCGAGGGTCCATTGGTTCGTGCGCAAGTCCGCGGTCGGGTTGAATTGGGTATCGCGGTCCCTGCCGACCCACGCCCCTGGCGCGAACTCCGTGGCGCGCTCGCAGCCCAGGTAGCTCTCGCCGGACTGAAGTGAGCAAGAAGGCGCGTTGTCCCATAGCAGTACCGGCGTAGCCACGCATGTCAGTGCCGCCCCGCGCCGAACGACAGCAGAAGCAGCAACCTCACCAGTTTCGCGCCCTTCAGCGCCACGGCGGTGAGGAGCAGGCGCTGTTTCTTCATGACGGACGTGCGTTGGGGGTTCGTCGTGCCACTAGCCAGCACTCGGTCAGGCACTGGCGGCGGGGGTCGATCATCTGTCGGGACGCCGGCTCGCCCTGAGGCTTCTCCGCGGCGGCCGGCCTTGCGTTCTGCTGCAGGTCCTTGCGAGGTGCTGGCTTCGCCTGTGCGGCGGTGAACAGCAACTGGCACACGAGCAGGGCGACCCAAAGGCGAGTTGGTTTCATGTGGCTTCCTCGATGTCGTCGGATTCTCGATTTGCGCGAACGCGATGACATCGGCCGAAGGTTGGCTCACGCCATCGGCCACTCGCCATAGCAGCGAGGATTCACCGAAATTCACTGGAGATTCACGGGACCGTGGACCACCATTGCCGCAACGAGTCGCCACTTGGCGGCAACCCAGGATTCGAAAGGAGATGCCCTTGCGGCAGCTTATGTTCCCCATCAAAGTCGCGGTGCTCCACGAGGACGCTCTTGTGTCCGCAGGAGTTGCCAGCACGCTTGCCACGCAGTCGGATATCGAAATCGATCGCCTGCCGGCCATGGACATGGATCCGGGCGTCATTCATGCGGACGTCCTGGTCGCGGACTTCGGCACCGCCCTCTCGTACCTTCTCACGCCGCATCGCGCTGCGCGTGCGCCGCGCGTCCTGGTCGTCACCAACTTCGATACCGAACGCCATGTCCGCCATGCACTCAAGCACGGCGCGCAAGGCTACCTGCTTGCAAGCTGCACCGAGGAACAGCTCGTCGAAGCTGTCCGGCAATTGCGCCGTGGGCAATCCGCGGGGCTGGCAGCCGTTGTTGACAGGCATTTCGAAGCCAATGCTCCCCGTCCTGAGGCGCCCGAACCGCACCCGCGACAACTCCATTGATCACCCCGTCGCGCGGCACGCCGCGCAGTTTCCCAGACCCCAACCCACTGAAAGACACCCATGAAAGTCATCACCATTGCATCCCTGGCCCTGGTCGCGCTCGTCGGCAGCACGCATGCGCTGGCGCAGTCCAAATCCCGCGATGAAGTCAAGGCGGAGCTCGCCCAGGCGCGCCGTGCCGGCACGATGCTGGCTGCCGGCGAGTCCGGGCTGCCGCTGAACCAGCTGTTCCCGAACCTGTACCCCACGGTGCCGCCGGCGGTCGGAAAGACGAAGGAGGAAGCCGGTCGCGAGCTGGCCGAAGCCATTCGCAGCGGCGAAATCCTGGCCGGCGGCGAGGCGCCGCACTACCGCTACGAGGAGCGGCCCGACCTGTACCCGCAAGTCGCCCAGGCTCCCAGCAAGTCGCGTGAAGAGGTCCGGGCAGAACTGTTCGCGGCCATCAGCACCGGCGATATCGTCGCCGGCGGTGAATTGGGGCTGAAGGAGAACGAGCTGAACCCGCAGCACTACAACGCCGTGATGGTGGCCAGGAACCCGTTTGCCATGCTGAAGGCCAGCCGCTGATCAACAGCTTCGCAGCCCTCATGGCCCGCACTCATCTGCGGGCCATGGGGGCTGTGTTCGTTGGCGCCGGCCGCGCGTCCGCCGCGCTCGCCTTCTTCCGCGGCGGCGGCAGTCCGAGCGCAGCCGCCATGTTCACCAGGTCGGGCAAGGTGCGCGCCTCCATTTTCGTCATCACCTTGCCCCGGTGCGCCTTCACGGTGATTTCGCTGATACCCAACTCGCCGCCGACCTGCTTGTTCAGCAATCCCGAGACGACCAGCGCCATCACTTCTCGCTCCCGGGTCGTCAGGCCGGCATGCCGCTGCCGCAACTGCTCCAGTTCCTCCCGTTGCCCCTGTGCGGCACTGCTCCGCGCAAGGGCGTCCGAAATGGCGGCGAGCAGGACCTCGTCGTTGATCGGTTTGGTCAGGAATTCTACGGCCCCGGCCTTCATGGCCTTGACGGTCGTCGGCACGTCGCCATGGCCCGTGATGAAAATGATGGGCACCTGCACCCCCGCCGCCGCGAGCCGGTCCTGCAGCTGCAGGCCATTCAGGCCAGGCAGCGAGACGTCGAGCAGGAGACAGCTCGGAGTGGGAATCTGTCGGCAGGCCAGGAAGGCCTGAGCCGAATCGAAGGTTTCCGGGTGCCAGCCGGCGCATTGCACCAGCAGTTCGAGCGACTCCCGCACGGAGATGTCGTCGTCGACGATGAACACCGTGGGCGGTGGGGACTTTGAATCCATCGTTGCTCCAGAGGGTGGGGCTACACGACCCCACGCAACGAAAGCATGCGCCTCGCGCCCGCGCACGTCTAGTGGCCCGATGCCAAGGTATCGGTCGGCACCTTGGTGCAATGGACCGCTCTCCCCCCCGGACCGATGATGCGGCCGTACTCGTAGCCCGGGCCCGCCATGGACGCAATGCCAGTGCCGTTTCGATCCCTTTCCTTCGGCCCCTACGCCGTCTACCCCCTGGAGAGAGTCCTTTCCCGTGGCGGGCGCCCGGTCAAGGTCGGGAGCCGCGCATTCGATCTGCTGCTTGCGCTGCTGAGCAGGCCCGGCGAAGTGGTGGCAGCCGCCGAACTCATCGCACGCGTGTGGCCGCGCAGGGTGGTGGAGGACAGCAGCCTGAGGGTCCAGCTCGGCCTTCTGCGCAGGGCGCTGGGCGACGGCATCCAGGGCGCGCGCTACATCGCAACACTCTCGGGACGCGGCTATTCCTTCGTCGCCCCGGTCGCCTTCGAAAGTCCCGGCCCTCCTTTGAACGTCATCGCCGTAGGGAGGGGACCGCGGGAGCGGCAACCCGCGCCTGACGCTCATCTGGTCGGGCGAGAGGCGGACCTAGCCGAAATCGTATGGCGATGCTCGCGCCACGCGCTAGTGGTGCTCACGGGTCCGAGCGGCGTCGGCAAGAGCGTGTTGGCCTTGGCTGTAGCCACCCGCCTGCAGCCCCTTTTTACCGACGGCTTTCAACTCGTGGATCTTGCGCGTGCCGCGGACTGCCGGCATGTCAGGGCCATGGTGGAGGCCGCAATCTCGTTGGCGAACCGGGGGATGTCCAGCGGCGCCAAGCACCTGCTGCTCGTTCTCGACAACTGCGACGCGCACGTCGGCTGCGTGTCTGCGCTGCTTCGCTCGCTGCGGGAAGAGCGTCCCGAGGTGCACATCCTGACGACCGTTCGCGAGCAGCCGGGTCCGGCGGGCCCCGAGCTGCGCGACGCATGCCTGGCAATCGCTCCGCTGCCCTATCCGGACCCTGCGCATCAGTGGACCCCGGCGGAGGCACTCTCCTTTCCGGCCGTTCAGCTGTTCGTGCAGGAAGCGATGACCTGCCTGCCGTCCTTCCTGTTCGATGGGGCCAACGTCGGCCTGGTGGTTGAGGCGTGCGCCAGGGTGCAAGGGAGCCCGCTGGCGATAAAGCTCGCCACCGCCTGGACGGAGCACCTGGCCCTGAACACCATCGTGGGGCTGCTCGATGCCTGCCTGCTTCAGAACCTCGCCGTGAACGGCGGCCGGGCAGGCGGGTGCTCTTGCGAAGTCCCCGCAGGTGCCATGGATGGCCCGGTGCACCGGGCGCACGCACCTGTCCGGTGGCTCACCGGCGCCGTTGCTTGACGCGCCGCCGGCGCGTGATCAACCGAAGGTAAACGAGTAAGCCGCGGCCCCTGGCTCCAAGAATTCGAACTCGAAACAGGCGATCCTCCACCAGGCCGGGCTGCCGAACCAGCTGGTAGAGCCGGTGCTCCGCCAGCAATCCCTTGCCGTCTGCATCGATGTCGGCGCCATGTGCCCCGCCGAGGTGGACGGCCATCGATGCGCATACGGAAGGGCACCGATCTGCCCTTCACCGCCGACCCCCTCACCAGATGCAGATCACGCGCGTGGAAGCGATGCAGGAAGCGGCCGTTCGCGCCCTCGCTGGTAGCGACCTTCGCGGCAATCGTCCACTCACCGTCCAGCGCCCACGTGTTGAGCGGCAGCCGATCCGGCGCTGAGTAGTTCCGTTTCCGATTCCGCGCAATGCCATCCCAACTCAGGACTAAACCTTCCGCGCGCTGGTAGCCGACGTAGGATTCCGGCGAGCGCAAGTTGTCCCAGTCGGCCTCGGCTTGGCTGCCGATGCCGTCCACCTGAACCAGGCCGGTGGGCACGCCCCTGGCGCCGGCTTCGACCAGCAGATGCTGGATCACCCTTTCGGACCTTTCGTAGCCGCCTCGCCGAAGTGGGTATGCCGGATTTTCCCCTTCGCATCGACGATGTAGAGCGCCGGCCAGTAAGCGTTGCCGAACGCTTGCCAGATCGTCCGGTTGCTGTCGACGACCACCAGATACGGCATGTTCAGCCGCGCCGTCGGCTCCCGGCTGGTGGAGACGTCCTTTACGAAGCCGGACTCCGGCGTATGCACGCCGCCCACCACCAGCCCCTTGTCCTTGTACTTCTCGAACCACGCGCGCACATGCGGCAGCGTGCGTTGCCAGTTGATGCAGGAGTAGGTCCAGCAGTCGACGAGCACAACCTTGCCGCGCAGTGCGGCGGCGCTGAGCGGCTTGGTGTTCAGCCACTCGACCGCGCCGTCGAGCGCGGGCATCCGGCCCTGCGCGCGTGCTGCGGCCAGGGGTGTGTTTTCCAGCAGGCCGACCTTGTCGCCGGCAAACAGGTCAACCGCGAACCACGCCGCGCAGATGGCGACGATGACTCCCAGCACGTAGCAGTAGGCTTTCATGTGCGGCTCTCCTTCAGGACGACCGGATCGGCCTGAATGCCGCGCGCATTTCGCCAACAAATAGCTGCGGCTGTTCCCATGCGGCGACGTGGGTGCCCTTCGCGACCTTGTTGAAGTACACCAGCTCGCGGTACGTCTTCTCTGCCCAGCTTCGTGGCGCGGCATAGATCTCGTCGGGGATTACCCTCACTGCCACTGGAATCGCGACGCCCTTGGGCGCGAAGAATGCCAGCTTGCCTTCCCAGTACAGGCGAGCCGAGGAAACCGCCGTTCCATCAGCCAGTAGAGGGTGATGTTGTCGAGGATGTCGCCCCGCGTCAGGCCCTCGGACTTGCCCTCGAATACGCGCGCGAGCATGGCGTAGCTGCTCGCGTCGTGATCGAGCATCGAGGCGGCCAGGCCGACCGGCGAGTCTTCGATGCCGTACAGCGTCTGGGCGCGGTTGCTCATCTCCTGTGCATAGCCCGCGCCATGCCTGTAGAAGTAGGCGAGCTGGTCCCAGGCGTTCTTCTCGTCGCCCGACAGGCCGGCCGGGTGCGGGTTGCCGAACTGGAGCGCCTTCGCGACGTCGTCGAGCACGGTGGCCGGCATGTTGGCGTGGATGGCTAGCAGCCCCGATGGCGCTAGCAGGCCATTTGCTCCGTGACCGCGTTGCCCCAGTCACTGCCCTGCGTCACGTAGCGCTTGTAGCCGAGCCGCTCCGGACGGAGTCTGGTCGATTGGACAAAGGTTTCAGAGGCGACTCCGGAACGAGTGCGCTATCCAACCTTGGCCCGATTGCCCGGCGCAGAGGCTCTATCTCGTTCGGCGCGCGCCGCCTCGATGTCGGACACGACGGGGACGCCGAGCAGCACGGCAAGTCGCTACCGCCCTGAGCGAGGACGCTACTTCGTAGCAAGGGCGGCCGTCACGGCGTCGAGCAGCCCGTCTAGCTGAAAGGCTTGATCAGGCACACCACCGCGCCCTGCGGTATCAGCCGCGGCAACAGGGCCGGGTCAGTGTGCGCGGTGATGAAGATGACCGGCACGCGGTCGCCACGCCGCTTCAATTCCAGGTGCAGTTCCGGCCCGGTCATGGCCGGCATCGCGACGTCGAGGATCAGGCAGGAAGCCAGCCCGCCCTGCGTGGAGGCCAGGAACTCCTCGGCAGAGGCGAAGGCGTCGCACGCGAAGCCGAACTCGCCGAGCAGGTCCGGCAAGGCCTCCGCACCGACTCGTCGTCGTCCACCACGCACACGAGCGGCCGCGCCATTTCCGCGAATTGCGTCATGGCGAGGCCGGCGTAGCCAGCTCCGCGGAGACCTCTTTGCAGCCGTTCGTCATCAGACCCCCTATCTTTGCCGGGAAGGGTGCATGACTTCACCGGACGGGTAAACCATACCCTGGTATCGGTCCTCCCGGTCAAAGCCGGGGGCGCCGAGCGCATTCGAGCGCACCCCATACCAAAGTACCGTGGACAGTTCGCGGCGGGAGGTGCATCCTGCACGAACGCGAACTTCGAGAGGCTTGCCGCGCGGAAACGAAGGCAGGTTCCCAGATGCAACCGTCAGCAGTGCGCTCGCAGGTTTCGGTGGTCGACGACGACGAGTCGGTGCGGGATGCGCTGCCCGACTTGCTCGAGGAGTTCGGCTTCGTCGTCCATACCTTCGCTTCCGCCGAAGAGTTCCTCGCATCCGATTGCCTCGGTCGGTCGGACTGCCTCATCCTGGACATCTCCATGCCCGGAATGACGGGACCGGAGCTCCAGCGCGAACTGGCGCGCCGCCGGCAGACGACTCCGATCGTCTTCATCACCGGCGAGTCGGACGCAGTCGTGCGGCGACGCGTCATCGCGGACGGCGCGGTGGCGTGCCTTCTCAAGCCGTTCTCCGAGACGGCGTTGCTCGGTGCGTTGGGCAAGGCGATGCAGCCGCGCTGAGCAACGCCCAGTCGCCACCAACCCGGCGCGGGCCGGCCGGAACAGAGGAGAGTGCAGCATGACTCCGTCGGTGGCCAGGGCTCGCGCGGAAAACGACCGCCTGCAGGTGCTCTGCGAGGATGCGCGCAACGTGGCGGCGCCCAGGCGCTGCAACACGCCCTCATGCCCCGTGGGCATGGCGGCCGCGGCGAGCGTCTCGAGGCGGCTGCCGTCCAGGATGCAGGGCCCGCTGCGGCGACAGGCGCAGCGCGCCGATCTCGGCGGCCAGCGCCGGCACGTTGGGCTGGCGCCAAGGGCCTCGCAGATACAGCACGGTCGCACCGTCTTCGCCGGACTCCTCGATCCAGCGGTGTCCGGCCGCGGGCTCACTGCGCATATCCGAAGGCGGCCAGCGCGACGATCGGCAGGGTGAACGAACGGGTCATAGCATTCGTTCGGTGGGCTGGATGCCGAAGTGTGGCCAGCGACCGCGCGCGCGGCTTCAGCCACTTGGCCTAGGCGAAGCGGCGGCCATGGCACGGGAAGAATCAGTTCTTCCAGGGGAGGCTGGCTCCAACCTCTGGCAGATGCACGCCTGAAGTGGCGCGACGAAACTGGACGTCCCAGCCCGTTGGAGAGACGCACCATGTCCGCCGAGCGCCAATCGACCATCGTCCCGGAAGAACGCTGTGGTCAAGCGCCGCTTCCCGACAGGGACGCGTGGCTGGAATGAGCGCCGCTCCCGCAAAGCGCTGCTGGTGCCGGTCCGCCCCGGCGGCACGACGGTCGGCCAGCCGCTCGGCCATCGAGTCGGAGCGGGCGCGAATGGCCGGCGAGATCCACGATGGCCTGGCGCAGGCCTTCCTCGCCGTCATCATGCAGGCGCGCGTCGCGCGAATCGGCGACCGCATCGGCAAGCAGCGCCTGCTGCAATTGCTCGGGAAGATCGAGGACTTGATCCAAAGCGCCCGCGAGCGCGATGGGCTGCGCGCCATGCGCGAACGCGCCGAGGCCTGCGGCGGCAGCTTCATCGTGGAGCGCGGGTTGTTACGGGGCACCTGCATCGACGTCCTGCTGCCCATGGAGAAAACATCGCCATGAGCGCGCAAGCCAATGATCGCTTGCGCGTGATGCTGGCCGACGTCCACGCGATCTTCGGCCATGGCATGGGGGCCGTGATCGAGCACACATGCCCCGCGGAGGTCGTCGCCGAACGTGGTGACGGCGAGAGCGCGCTGGCCACGTACCTCGAGCTGCGGCCCGACGTCCTGCTGCTGGACCTGCGAATGACCTTGCTCGACGGCCTGGAGGTCCTCCGGCGGGTGCTCGAGGCCGATCGTGCCGCGCGGATCTTCGTCATGACGACCTATGCCATCGACCAAGACATCGCGGAAGTGCTGCGCGCGGCAGCCAGGGGCTACCCGCTGAAGGACGCTGTCCCGCAGTACGTCGGCCGCGCGATCGTGCGCGTGGCCGAGGGCGGAGGGATGTGCATCGCTCCCGACATCGCCGCGCAATACGGGCGGATGACGAAGCGCGCGGAACTCTCGCCGCGCGAGCTGCAGATCCTGCGCATGGTCGGCGCCGACAAGCCGAACAAGGACATTGTCCGCAACCTCTCGCTGGAGCTCACCACCGTGAAGGGCGACGTCAAGTCGGTGCTGGCCAAGCTCGGCGTGCGCAACCGGACGGAGGCGCTTTCCGAGGCCTGCGCCGCGGCATCGCCCCCGCATGCTGACACGAGGCTTGCAGCGAGAGCCGGCCGATTGTTGACGGCGTGGAAATGGAACTTTCCGGCAAGGCGCCTTTTTCCACCCCGGCACAAACCCTAGATTTGATGCATTCGGGCATCCCGCCCACAAACGCGAAAGGAACCATCATGAAACGCACCCTCCTCCTCGTTGTCACCGCGCTGTCGCTCGCCAGTGCCGCCGTTCACGCCGAAACGCCCGATCCCTCGGGCCAGTTCGCCGTGCCCGTCACGCACTCCAAGAGCCGCGCCCAGGTCCTCGCCGAATTGAAGGAAGCGCAGCGCACGGGCGACATCCTGGCGGCCGGCGACCAGGGCGTCACGCTGCACGATCTGAATCCGCGGGCGTACCCGCCGCACCCCGCGCTCGCCGGCAAGACGCGTGAACAGGTTCGCGCCGAAACGCTGGAGGCCATTCGCGACGGCGACGTCATCATCCAGGGCGAACTCGGGTTACCGGAGCGCGAGCTCTATCCGCAGCGCTACCTGGCGCAGCACGGCTCCGGAAGCGGCGAGCACACCGCCAGCACGCCCTTCAGCCCGGGCCAATCCGCGCACTGAGGCAAGTGGCCTCACAGCCCATCTGGCGCTGATGAACGCGGGTGTTCGCAAGGAAGATGTGACCCACCTGATCTGGAAGCGGGCCGCCATCCGCAGCTTCTCGCTGTTCGCCGGCCGCGGGCGGCTCATCCGCGTGGTGCAGACGTTCCGCAGCACCGGCGGGGGCGGCGGGGGCGGCGAATTCCAGTTCCCGGGGCACGTCGCGAACCGGCCGCCGGTAGCGCTGAACCGCGAAATCGCCTACCTCGTCCAGCAGGATGTGCTGAGCGTGAGGATGCCCACATCGCGATATGCTACGCCCCCGGCCTGCGCTGGGGCGTCATGGGCCCACGCTGCAGTGGCACCTGGGCGGTGGCGCTGGCGGCATCCGCCATTTCACGGACCACCTCATGGGCGCCCTGGCCGCCAGCATGGACCGCCTCGGCCATCCCGACATGAGACCCGTGCTGCGGCAGACGCTTGCCGACGGCCCGCCGCGCTTGGCGGACAGGCGGACAGGCGGACAGGCGGACAGGCGCTCAGTCTTCAGTGACCCATCCGGGGATCCCGCGTGGAAAGAGATCCCCTCCTGGTTCATCTATGACACCGGTGACCGCGCCATTTCGGCGCAGCTGCTCGCGGTGATGGCGCAGCGCTCCGGTTCCAGGCACGCCGTCATCGTGGACGGCGCCTCGCACGCGCCGCTTGCGTCGCAGGCCGAGCCGGCGGCAGCGCTGATCGACGAAGCCGCCAGCGGCGCCGGAGGCTGACCTGCGAGTGATGCCAAGGTATCGGGCGATACCTAGGTGCAATGGACCACGTCAACGCGGAAAGCCCATGAACCACCTTCCCTTGCGCGGCACGAATGTCCGGATCATGCACCCGGACCCCTTCCTGTCCGCCGGGCTCGTCGCGGCGCTGCGCGTGTACGCCGGCGTCGAGGTATTCGTCCACGGCGCCGGCAGCGCGAGCGCGGACGAGCCGCAGGTCGACGTCGTCGTCGCCGACTACGGCACCGCCCTGCAGCCCGCCGACGGTGAAGTCCGCCGCTCGTACGGCCTGCCGGGGAGCGCGAAAGTCCTTGCGCTGACGCCGAATGACCGCGAGGTTGACATCCGGCGCGCCATCGAGGCGGGCGTGTACGGCTACCTGCTGGCCGGCCGCCCCTGAGCGAGCTGATCGACAGCGTGAAGGCCGTCGCCAGCGGCATGCGCTACCTGAGCCTTTCGGTTGTCCACCGCATGGCCGACAGCCTCACGCGGGCGACCCTGACCTCGCGCGAGCTCGATGTGCTGCGGCTGGTAGCGGCCGGCGAGCCGAAGAAGTCCATCGCCCGCCACCTCGACATCGAACTGGGCACGGTGAAGTCGCACGTGGGCGCCATCATGACCAAGGTTGGCGCGAGCCCGCACGCAGGCCGCCAGCATCGCGGCTTCCCGCGGCCTGGTCGAGGAACGCCGCGAAACCGTGATGGCGCCGGCCGCACACCGCGCAGTGGGGCCCAGGTCCCAGTTCGACTGATGCCTTGGTATCGCCGACACCTTCGTCCAATGGAGCCACGGCGCGGGTTGCGGTGTGATCTCCACCGCACAAGGAGATCGCCATGCATGCGAGATTGCTGTTCCTCATCCCGCTTGGATTCGTTGCCGCGCTCGGGGCCCAGCGGGCCCGGTCCGAGGAAGGCCTGAGTCGCGCCCAGGCGCAGGCCTCGTTCGACGCAACAATCCGCCCGGGCCATCTGCTCGCGCTCGGCGAGCCGAGCTCCTCGCCGAAGCCGCCGCCGACGCCTGCGGAACCCACCAGGCCAACCGACATCCTTGCCGCCGACGGCCTGTCGCCCAGGCTGAACGAGTTCTATGCCGAACGCTACCGCGACGAACGCACGCCGGCACGCCGCGATCCGGGCCACGAGGCGCAGCGCGGGCTCCTCTCACGGCGCTTTTGAGACCAAGGTACCGGAGACACCATCGTCCAATGGAACTTTCGCCCGCCACCTGCTTTGATTACTCCATCTTCAGGAGCTTCATCATGAGCACTTCATCGGTACAAGCGGAAGGCGGCAACCGTTTCGAACTTCGCTTCGCCGGCCTGTTCTACACGGGCCGCGGTTATGCCTTTCCCTGCGACGCTGAGGGCAAGGTCGATGTCGCCTTCCTCAGCGAGCGCGCGCTCGCCAACTACCGCCGTGCGTGCGCCTCGGTCGGACGCGAGTTCTTCACCCCGGTGAAGTGCGCCGTCCCCTACCTTGGCTGAAGGCCCCGCGATTTCTTCCCCTGGAGCTTCCATGACCGACTTCGCCGTTCGTTTCCCGAACCCGGTTCCGCTGCACTTGCCGCTGCGTGCAGCGCATGCGCGGCCAGACGTTCCAGCGCTGCTCCAGACTGCGGAAGATGGCCAGTACCGCGAACTCCAGCACGCCTTTCGCCCCGGCGGCGGCATCGCCAGCGCCGACGAGGTGACCAACCTGCTGCGCTGGCGCACGGACCAGCCGATCTCGGTACTGGCGCGTTGGATCGTGGACCACCGGGTCCTGAGCTTCGACTGGCAGTCGCTCACGATGCTGCCGCTGTTCCAGTTCGACCTGTCCACCATGACATTGCGCGAGCCCGTGAGCCAGGTGATCCGCGAACTGGTGCCGGCTCTCGGCGGCTGGGACGTCGCCCTTTGGTTCGCGCGGCCGAACGCGTGGCTGGAAGACGCCTCCCCGATTGTTGCGATACACACGGATGCGCGCGCAGTCTACGACGCAGCGCGAGCCGATCGCTTCGTGGCCCGGGGCTGAAGCCATGACCACGATCCGCTTCCGCCATGCGATCACTTCGACGCCCGAGGGGTTCGTCGCAGTGCTCACCGACTTCGGGCCAGGCGGCTCGAAGGTCTTTGGCTACGGCGCCGACGAACACCTCTAGGTGCATCACCGGGGCCCCTCGATACCGACGTCACGGAGGGCTCGGGCGGCATCTGGGAGCGCCTGCATTACGACCGGTCCGATCCCGCTCGCGTCGCCATGACAACCATCGAATCCAACGTCTGGGGATGCGGTTCGGGCCACACCTACACCGACACCTTCAGGCCGTTGCCCGACGGGACCACCAAACTAGACGCCGTCATCGTACGCGAAGGCAAGAACATCAACTGCTGGGGTTCGTGCAAGGGGCGCGAAGCCATGCCGGCAATCTTCGCCCAGTCGAGCGCTACGCGGGGGTCCGCTTCCTATACAACCGAGCCCAAGATCGATGAACACACCGTCTTCCTGCGCTGGGAGGGGACCATGGACGGCCACAAGATCGAGAGCCTGAAGGTCATCGTGGGCAACGAGCAGGGGCTGATGGTGGAGCGCACCATTGCCCTTCGACCGTATCCGGCGGTGAAACTGTTCCGCGACGCCATGTATGCATCGCTGAAGGACAAGTTGCCGCCCGATGTCTGGGAGTACCCAACGCCGTAGTGCGGCCGCGCCGGGGTGGTGGCACCCCTTTTGAGATGGACGCGCGAGGGGCGCCTGCCGGCAAAGCGGCAGGCGCCCCTCTTTTCTTGCGTGGCTTACTTGGCCGCGTGCGTGTCGCCGGCGTCGGGACGGATCCCCACCACATTGGAGTTGGGATGCGCCTGGAGCTGGGCCACCAGCGCCGCGTATTGCGGCGACTCCCGCAGGTAGACGTAGGTGGCGTACTCCTTCTTGTACGCGTAGCTGTTGGTGTCGACCGACTGCTCGCCGCGCGTCAGTTCCGCCAGGCCGGCCAGGCGCCACATGTGGTAGTCGGCGATGACTTCGGCGCGCGTGAGCCCGGACTGCTGCGGCTCGATGTTCGTGGGAACTTCGATGTTTATCGGCGCAGCAGCCACGGTGCCGGCGAAGAGTGCGAGTGCAAGTGCGGAAACGGGAAGGAAGCGGTTCATCTGATGTCCTCTTGAGGGTGCGCCGTGATCATTGCGGCCCAGTCACGTGTAGGGCGACCCCGGCGGTATTCCATTGGACGAAGGTATCGGTGAACGCACAGACGATGGTATCGACGACACCTTCGTGCAATCGATTCGCGCGATCGCTTCTGGTTTCATTGACCCCAGGCGCGAGCAACGCGCTCCAGGCGCCGAGTCTAACCAGGAGATCTCAATGACCACGCTAGCCCAAGACCTGTTCTTCCAGGCCGTCCGCCGCGACTGGCGCGGTGCCATGAACGAATGCCTGGCCGAATGCCGCCGGGTCACCCTCCTGCGCTGAGGCCCGTCATGGTTTCCAATCTCCGCTGGTGGCTGATCTTCGTCTGCAGCGCGGCCGGCCTGGCTTTTGCCGCCGCCAGTGGCCACGTCGCCGCGATGTGGCGCATCGACGCCTAGAAGGTCAGTTTCGTCAGGCTGACCATCTACTTCCTCGTGACCGTGTTCATCGGCCGCCTGACCGGGCGGACCAGCGGCGCCGACCGAGCCTGGTACCTGCGCTACCAGGTTCGGTCGCCGACGCCATGGCCAGGGGAGCTATAGGCACCCTGACCGCCGGCTCGTCGACGGCCCTGGTCAGCACCCTCGTCGGACTCATTGGATCGGTCGGCCTGAAGCTCCAGATCATCAACCTGAACCTGGCGGTGGATCGTGCGCAGTAGCGGCGGCGACAAGGCGAACGCGATCGCGGCAATCGACCTGTTGCTGAACCTGCTGATGCTGTTCGTCGTCATCTCCGCGATCGCCATCGTGCAGATGAACAAGCCGGCGCAGGGAGAATCGGTGGAACTCAAGGCTGAAATGGGGATCGAGCTCACCTGGGCCGACCACAACTTCGATGATCTGGACCTCTGGCTGTTCCTGCCGGACGGCAGGAAGGTCGGCTTCAACAACAATGATGCCGGAGTGGCCACCCTCGACCGCGACGACCGCGGCGGGTCCGGGGACGTCTATGCGGCAGCACAGGGCGACCTGACGGTGATCCCGGTCAACAAGGAAGCACGGTCGTCCGCGCCAATCTGCCCGGGAAGTACGCGGTGAAGTCCACTTCTCGCAGCACCTCACCGATGCGGACGTCGGCATCGAGCAGAAGGACCCCTTTCCCGACCCGTGATGGTCAAGCTGACGAAGCTCAACCCGCACCTGCAGGAGCTCGCCAACAGGCAAATCACGCTGGACATGGTCGGCTCGCAGCGCACCGCATTCTGCTTCGAGGCTTAGGCCGATGGGACGGTCACTGGCGTCGAAACAACTTGCGACGTGCCCTTCATCGACTTACCGGCGGATGCAGTCCGCCAAGGAACCTGATGATGCTGAACGAGCAAATGGGCCTGCTATACCCGATGGTGGCGGTCCTCCTGCTGATGGCCGTCTTCGTGCTGTACCTGTACTTCACCAGCGACCGGCATTTTCCGCATCAAGCTGCTGCTGGCCCCGGCGCTGCTCGCTGCCTGCGTGTTCACCGCTCCCGCCGTCGGCGCCAGGCTGGGCTATGCCTGGCCGACCCCTCTCCCCGACTCGTTCCAGTGCATCGCCCACAGGACGGTCGTCGGCGAGGGCCAGAAGCGCCGGATCGACGTGCTCCTGCTGTCGCGACGGCCTCTCGCCAGGGACGCGCGCTGCAGCGCATTCCGTGGACCAAGCAGATGGAAAGCGTGCCCGACCAAGCCGGCCGGATGAAGGAAGGCCCGAGGGTGGCGAGATCGTCGTCAACGGGTCGCGCAGCGGCAAGGGAGGCGGCGGCGATCCCCAGTACTCGACGACCCGCGTCCTGCCCCAGGACCAGACCCCCGAAAGCTCCCCCTTCCGGCATTCCCCGCAGGGCGCCGCAGCCGCGGACGGCGACTCCCCATGCGCGCGATTTGGTCGTGTAGGCCCGAAGGCTCAGAACTTTTCGCGGCACCCAGGCCGAGTCCCCTGCGGACCTCCGCGTCGGCCAGCCGCAGCGCATTGCCGTAGCGCCGCTGTGCGAACTCCATTGCACATAGGTATCGCCCGATACCTTGGTCCGATGACGCAAGTGGCCATTTGCGCGAAAGTGGCTGCCAACCCATCAGAGGACGCCATGCACCGCGACCAATCTCCAGCCGGCAGGACCGGAACCTCGCAGACCTCGATGCGCCAGACGGTCGGCCTCAGCGCGGCAGCGTGGGTCCTCGTGGTCGCGGCGGCGCTGGGAGGGTACTCCGCGCAGGTGCTTCCTGATCATCCTTCGGTGCCGCTCGCGTCCCTCCCGAACCTGAAAACAGCCACATGCACCCCGTACCCGTATCCGCATCCTCCGGAAAGCTGGTCGAATGGTTTGACTTCTATGTCTATGCGTTCTGCGCCGTCTACTTCGCACCCGCGTTCTTCCCCAAGTCCGATCCGGCTGTCCAACTCCTGAATACTGCCGGCGTGTTCGCCGCGGGCTCCTTGATGCGCCCTATCGGAGGCTGGCTGTTCGGCCGCATTGCCGACCAGCGCGGCCGCAAGACCTCTATGCTGATCTCGGTGCTGATGATGTGCGGCGGCTCCCTCCTGATCGCCTGCCTGTCGACTTACGCAACGGTGAATACGGGACCCACCGCCACCTACATGAGCGAGGCGGCACTGACCGGCCGGCGCGGCTTCTTTCCTCGTTCCAGCACGTCACCCTGATCGGTGGACAACTCGCGCCGGCGACCGCGTCCAGCTCCAGCAGCTGATCCTGAACCTGCGGCGCAACGCCTCCGAGGCCATGGCGGCCGTCGACGACCGCCCGCGACGCTTGCTTGTCAGGACTGCGCTCACGACCGCAACGGCGCGAGGTGAGCGTATGCGAGGCCGGCACAGGCCTGCATGGACAGAACCTGGACAAGCTGTTCGACCCCTTCTATTCGAAGACGGACCCGGCACTGAACCAAAGAAGCCCCTGGACCTTTCACTTGGCAAGGCTCGCGATGAACGCGAGCAAGACCTGCGCAACTGCCGCCGGCTGCTCCACCTGGGCCCAGTGCCCGGCGTTGTCGACCGCCACCAGCACGGGCTTGGCGAAACGCGGGACGACGCCGGACGAGACTAGTTCTTCCGTGACGAACGGGTCCTTCGCCCCCCTGATGATCAGCACCGGGCCTATGTACCTGCTGGCCTTCCCGCCATCGGCGTGGCCGTTGTTCCACGTGTCCGCGATGGCGCCGACAGCGGCCGGCGCGGCGCGATCGCCCAGTGCGCCTAGCTTCTCGAGTGCATGGGACCCGAGTGCTACGGAGAGCTGGCTGCGCAGCGCACGCTGCGCCGCCGGCTGGCCACCCAGCGCGCGAAATGGCCCGATCGCTTCCTCTGGAAGGTGGGTTCCCGCCAGCGGCACGGGAGTAAGCAGCACGAGCGCCGCCACGCGGTCAGGCCGTCGCGCAGCCACGAGTTCGGCTACCTGGGCCCCCATGCTGTGGCCGACCAGCACGACGGGTCGCTCCAGCCGCGCGAGCTCCCGCTCGACGTCGCCGACGAAGCGTTCCAGGGTGAAGGGCGCGGTATCGTGGACACGGTCGCCCATACCGGCCAGGGTCAGCGCCAGCACGTGGCGAACATCGCCGCCGATGCGGTCCATGACGTCGTCCCAGACGGATGCACCGTCCAAGAAGCCGTGGACGAAGACTACGTCTGTCGGCTGGCGTGCGAGCGCCTTGCCGGAAGTCTGGTGGCTGGTTGTCATGGACTTTGCTCCATTACGTGGGATGGGACCATGCTAGGAGCGCGGCCGCCGGAGATAAACAGCAATGGCGACAAGATCTTTTTGCACGCCGCACAACAATCAGTCAGTTCCATTGGTCCAAGTCGATGACCGCCTGCGCAAATTCCCGAGGGGCTTCCTGCGGTAGGTTGTGTCCGATGCCGCCCGTGATGAGGCGGTGCGCGGAGCGCCCCGTGAATTTCCCGGCGTAGGCGGCGGCCTCAGGATGCGGCGCGCCATTGGCGTCGCCTCCATGATGATCGACGGCACGGCGATAGACAGGAAGCGCGCGAGTCGCACCTCGTAGGCGTCGTACCTCGACTCTCCTTGGGCCAGCGACAGCCGCCAGCGGTAGTTATGGATCGCGATGGCGACGTGATCCGGATTGTCGAACGCAACGGCGCTGCGATCGAAGGTCGCATCGTCGAAGGCCCACTTCGGCGATGCCGCCAGCTTCCAGATCAGCCGGGCGAACTCGCGGCGATAGCGCTCGTAGCCGGCGCGGCCGCGCTCCGTCGCGAAGTAGTACTGGTACCACCATTCGAGCTCGGCCTGAGGCGGCAAGGGCATCGGGCCCGCTTCCTGGCTGCCGATCAGATAGCCGCTCACGTAAACCATCGCCTTGCAGCGCTCCGGCCAAAGGGCAGCTACCAGGTTTGCCGAACGCGCGCCCCCGTCGAAGCCCGCGATGACGGCGCTCTGGATCCCGAGCGCGTCCATGAAGGCGATGACGCCGGTAGCCAGCGCCGCCGGCTGACCGTTGCGCAAGGTCGCATCCGAGATGAAGCGGGTCGGGCCATAGCCGCGCAAGTAGGGGTTCAATACGCGGTACCCCGCCGCGGCAAGCAGCAGTGCGACGTCGACGAAGCTGTGAATGTCATAGGGCCAGCCGTGCAGCAGGATCACCGGGCGGCCGTCGGGCGGCCCCGCTTCCGCTAGCCGACGTTCAGAACGCCAGCATGGACCTGCCTGATGGGTCCGAAGGAGCTGCGGATTTCGCCTTGCGCCTGCGCGCGCCCGATCGCGGCGAACTGGCTCCCGGCCAGCGTCAGCGCCGCTCCGGGGAAGCGGCGCCGAAGGTGTCGTCGAACATGGTGGCCGAAGCGCACGAATCCGTTCGAGACGTGCCATCCGACCGAAGCGGGGCGATCGGACAATTCCTTTGCCGGTACCGCGGCTATCAACGTTGCGCGAAGATTCCATTGCCGCATCCGCCAGAACATTCGCCATGATGAATACGCTGTTGCCCCTTCTTTCCATGCATGCCC
>JAQGMU010000323.1 GCA_028292195.1 Ramlibacter sp.
GGCGACGGGTCCGGCGTGGCGGCCGGAGCAGCGGCGGCGGCGCCGGTCTGCGCCACCTGCTGCATGATCTTGTCGAGCGGCAGGAACAGCATGTTGGAGCCCTGGCGCGTATCGACCAGGATCTTGGTCACGTTGCTGTAGATCTGCTGCATGCTGTCCAGGTAGAGCCGGTCGCGCGTGACCTGCGGCGCGTTCTGGTATTCGGTCAGCAGCGACTTGAAGCGCTGGCCATCGCCCTGGGCCTGGGCCACGATGCGCGCCTTGTAGCCCTCGGCCTCCTGCGCCAGCCGCGAGGCGGCGCCGGTGGCGCGCGGGATCACGTCGTTGGCATAGGCCTGGGCCTCGTTCTTGGCGCGCTCGCGTTCCTGGCCGGCGCGCAGCACGTCGTCGAAGGCAGCCTGCACCTGCTCGGGAGGCCGCACGCCGCCCTGCTGCAGGTTGATGCCGACCACTTCGACGCCGATCTTGTAGCGGTCCAGCAGCGTCTGCATCAGGATGCGCACGCGCGGGCCGATCTGGTCGCGTTCCTCCGCCAGGGCGGAGTCCATCTTCATCTTGCCGACCACTTCGCGCACCGCCGTTTCGGCGGCCTGCACCACCGCGTCCTGCGGGTTCTTGCTTTCGAACAGCCAGGCCCGGGCGTCGGAGAGGCGGTACTGCACGGCGAACTTGATCTCGACGATGTTCTCGTCCTCGGTCAGCATCGCCGATTCCTTCAGGCCGGTGGCGCGGATCACGTTGTCGCGGCCGACGTCGACCGAGCGGATCTGCGTCACGTAGACCACTTCGTGGCGCTCGATCGGGTACGGAAGCCGCCAGTTGAAGCCGGCGCCGACGGTGGAGTTGTAGCTGCCGAAGCGCGTGATGACGGCCTGCTGGCCTTCCTGCACGATGAAGATGCCGGTGAACATCCAGATCGTCACCACCACGACGGCGATCAGGGCGGCGCCCACGCCGGCGCTCTTCATGTCGGGCTGGAAGTTGCCGTTGCCGCCGCCGCCGAAGCCGCCCCCGCCGCCCTTGCGGCCGCCGAACAGGCCGCCCAGCTTGCGGTTGAAGTCGCGCCACAGTTCGTCGAGGTCGGGCGGGCCCTGGTTCGGGCCGCGGCCCTTGTCGTCGCCACGGTTGTTGTCCGCGTTCTTGTTGTCTTCGCCGCGGCCCCAGCGGGGATCGTTCAGGTTGAACATGCCCCGCAGGCGCCCTCTCAGCCCGGCATTGGTCAGGCTGCGGAAAGGAAGTTTCATTCGCTCGGTACTCTTGTTGTCGGCAGTCGCATTGTGCCCGTTCAGGCAGCGGGTTCGGGTTGCGCGGTGGGATGGCGGGCGGCCAGGATGCGGGCCAGTTCCTGGCGCAGCGCCGGCAGGCCGGCGCCGGTCCTGCTGCTGGCGAACACGCGCGGCACCTGCTGGCCTTCCAGTTCGAAGGAGTCCACCAGCTGCAGCGGCTGGCGTTCCGGCTCCAGCAGGTCGGTCTTGTTGAACACCAGCAGCTGCGGCACCTCGGCCGCGCCGATCTCGTGCAGCACGCGCTGGACTTCCTCGATCTGCTCGGGATGGTGCGGGTTGGCCGCGTCCACCACGTGCACCAGCAGGTCGGCATCGGCCGATTCCTGCAGCGTCGCCTGGAAGGCGGCGATCAGGCCGTGCGGCAGGTCGCGGATGAATCCGACCGTGTCCGACAGCGAGACCGAACGGCCGGCCGCACCGGAGGCGCCTTCGGCATTCGCCAGGTAGAGCTGGCGCGTCGTCGTGTCGAGCGTGGCGAACAGCTGGTCGGCCGCATAGGCGCGGGCCTTCACCAGCGCGTTGAACAGCGTCGACTTGCCGGCGTTGGTGTAGCCGACCAGCGAGATGGCGAAGGTGTCGCGCCGTTCGCGCTGGCGGCGCTGCGTCTGGCGCTGGCGCTTGACCTTGACCAGCCGCTCGCGGGTGCGCTTGATCGAGTCGTCGATCATGCGGCGGTCGAGCTCGATCTGCTTCTCACCCGGGCCGCCGCGGACACCGGCGCCGCCGGTCTGGCGTTCCAGGTGGGACCAGCGGCGCACCAAGCGGGTGCTCAGGTACTGCAGCCGGGCCAGCTCCACCTGCAGTTTGCCCTCGTGGCTGCGGGCGCGCTGGGCGAAGATCTGCAGGATCAGCAGGGTGCGGTCGTTGACGGGCAGGCCCGTGTGCTTTTCCAGGTTGCGCTGCTGCGCCGGGCTCAGGGACTGGTCGAACAGGATCTCGGTGGCGCCGAGCTCCTCGGCCAGGGCCTTGATCTCGTCGGCCTTGCCCTTGCCGACGAACAGTGCGGCATCAGGCGCCTTGCGCTTGCAGGAAATGCGGGCGACGGGGTCCAGGCCGGCGGTCTGGGCCAGCTGGCCCAGCTCCTCGAGCTCGGAATCGAAATGGGGCAGGCCCAGGTCCACCCCCACCAGGATGGTGGCGGCGACCGGGCGCTCGGGCGTGGCTGACAAGGGGGCTACCAAAATCTCGTGAAAGCGTGGAGCGCCCGCCGGCAGCGGAAAACGGGACGAAGCGGGCCGTTCAGGTCGGGCTGCTTTCGCTCGCTTCGGCCGCAGTGAAATTCACCGCGCGACCGGGGACGATGGTGGAGATGGCGTGCTTGTAGACCATCTGGGTCACAGTGTTGCGCAAGAGCACAACGTACTGGTCGAAAGACTCAATCTGACCCTGCAGCTTGATGCCGTTGACGAGGTAAATCGACACCGGGACATGCTCGCGACGCAGGGTGTTGAGAAAGGGGTCTTGTAGCAGCTGCCCTTTGTTGCTCACGATATGCTCCGTGTTCAAGCGTTGTTGGAACTTGCACATTACCACAGCAACGGCTTACGTGCGGGTGGCCCGAGCAGCCCATCTGCTGCCGTCTGGAAGGAATTCAAGTCCGCCGGGCGGTTTACGCCCGGTGCGCCCTACTCCTTGTCGGCGTACGGATTCTTGGACGTCTTCATTTCGATGCGCAACGGCGTCCCGACCAGGTTGAATTCCTTGCGGAACCGCCCTTCCAGGAAGCGCTTGTAGGCATCGGTGACGTGTTCCAGCGAGTTGCCGTGCACGACGATCACGGGCGGATTCATGCCGCCCTGATGCGCGTACCGAAGTTTCGGCCGGAACATGCCGGCCCGCTTGGGCGACTGGAACTGGACCGCCTCCTGCAGCAGGCGTGTCAGCACCGGCGTGGTCATCTTGCACATCGCGGCCTTGTGGGCCTGGGCGATCGAGCCCCACAGCGGGCCGATGCCCTGGCGCTTCTTGGCCGAGATGAAGTGCATCTCGGCGAACTTCAGGAACGGCAGCCGCGTTTCGATCTGGCGCCGCACGCCCTCGCGGGCGTAGGCGTCCACGGCGTCCCACTTGTTCACGGCCAGCACCACGGCGCGGCCGCTTTCCAGGATGTAGCCGGCGATGTGGGCGTCCTGGTCCGTCACGCCCTGGGTGGCGTCCAGCAGCAGCAGCACGACGTTGGCCGACTCGATGGCCTGCAGCGTCTTCACCACCGAGAACTTCTCGATGGCCTCGAACACCTTGCCCTTGCGGCGCAGCCCGGCCGTGTCGATCAGCTCGAACTTCTGGCCGTTGCGCTCGAAGGGCACCGAGATGGCGTCGCGGGTGGTGCCCGGCTGGTCGAAGGCCACCATGCGCTCCTCGCCCAGCCAGGCGTTGATCAGCGTCGACTTGCCGACGTTGGGCCGGCCCGCCACGGCTAATTTCACGATGCCCGACTGCTGCGCCTCGGCGGCGTCGTCCGGCTCCTCCGGCAACTGCAGCGGCTCGAAGGCCAGGTCCACCAGGTCGCGGATGCCCTGGCCGTGGGCAGCGGAGATTCCGTTCACCTCGCCGAGGCCCAGTTCGTAGAACTCGGACAGCTGCGCGCTGGCGGTCATGCCTTCGGCCTTGTTGGCCGCCAGCACCGTAGGCTTGCCCAGCTTGCGCAGGTAGTTGGCGATGTCGTGGTCCTGCGCGGACAGGCCCTCGCGGGCATCGACGACGAACACCACGACGTCGGCCTCGGCCACCGCCTGCTGCGTCTGCTTGGCCATCTCCTTGTAGATGCCGGTTTCGGCCGCCGGCTCGAAGCCGCCGGTGTCGATCACGATGAACTCGTAGCGGCCCTGCTTGGCGTTGCCGTAGTGGCGGTCGCGGGTCAGCCCCGCGAAATCCGCCACGATGGCATCGCGCGACTTGGTCAGCCGGTTGAACAGCGTCGACTTGCCGACGTTGGGGCGGCCCACCAGGGCCATGACCGGCTTCATGTTGCTTTTCTTTTTCTTTTACTGCGGCACGAAGCCGTAGACGCCGCCATTGCGGGTGACGACGATGAGGGTGTTGCCGCCGACCACGGGCGCGGCGGCGATCGCCGAGCCATCGGTTGCCAGGCGATTGAGCAGCGAGCCGTCCTCGCGCGACAGCATGTGGACGAAGCCGAACTCGTCGCCGACCACCACCGAGCGGCCCAGGGCCAGCGGGGTGCCGAGGCCGCGGTGCAGCAGCTTGTCGTTGGTCCAGGCGCGCTGGCCGCTGTCGCGCTTCCAGGACACCACCTTGCTGTCCGCCTCGGTGCCGAAGACGCTGGCGCCGTCGCCGCCCACGCCTTCGGAGCCATTGGCCTTCTGGGTCCACAGCACGTTGCCGCGGGCGGCATCGACGCAGCCCACGGCCGCCTGGAAGGCGCGCGCGCAGACGTTGTCGCCGACCCGGCTGACGCGGCCGACCAGGTCGACCAGCCGTTCGACGTCGTTGATGCCGCGCGCGATGGCGATCGGCGCCTCCCAGCGGACGCTGCCATTGAGCGGATTCAGGCCGGCCAGCCGGCCGCCCTGCCCCACCACCAGCGTGTCGGCCACGGCCAGCATCACGCCGGACTGGCGCAGCACCAGCGGCTCGCCCGGGCGGGCCTGGGTCCAGAGGCGGCGGCCGGTGGCGCCGTCGAAGGCGGCCACCGAGCGGTCGGCCCCCAGCACGAACACGCGGGCGCCGGCCACCAGCGGCGCGGTGTACGACAGCACGGTCAGCTTCTGGCGCCAGGCTTCCTTGCCGTTGACGAAGGTCACCAGGTCATTGGCGCGCGTGACCACGGCGGCGGTCGTGCCGTCCGTGCCGACGCCCGCGGCAAGCGGCGCGCCGGCGCTGGTGCGCCAGAGCTCGCGGCCGGTGTCCGCGTCGAGCGCGCTCAGCGTGCCGTCGCCGGAGGCCAGCGTGGCGGTCGAGCCGTTGATGGCCACGGCCATCGGGAAATCGATCTTGCCGATGTTCGCCGACCAGACCTGGCGCACGCCCAGCAGGTTCGGGTTGGGCTGCAGTTCGGCCGGCTTCGGCTTCTCTGCGCCGGAGCCGAAGAAGGGCAGCGAGTTCATGACCGAGCAGCCGGCCAGCAGGGCGGCGGCGGTGCCGGCCAGCAGCACGCGGGTGAAGTTGCGGCCCATCATGACCTGGCGCTTTCCGCGGCAGGCTTGAGGGTCTGCACGTCCACCCCCAGCGAGGTCAGCTTGACTTCCACCAGCGCGCGGTAGTCGGTGGCAGCGCTCAGGCCCTGCCAGGCCCTGGTGTATTCGGCCCGCGCCTGGTCGCGCTTGCCCTGCAGGTTGTAGATGTCGCCGCGGCGGTCGGCCGCCAGCGGCTCGAAGTCCCGGGGCATGCCCGCGGAAAGCTGCTTCAGGGCCTCGTCGTAGGCCTTGGCATCCGTCAGCAGGCCGGCCAGCCGCAGCCGCGCCACGGCCTTGTAGCCGTCGTCGGAGGCCTCGTTGGCCACCCATTGCAGGTCCGCCTTGGCGGCGTCCAGCTGGCCTTTCTCGGCCAGCACGCGCGCCGCCAGCAGCGCCGCCTGCGGGGCGTAGCTGGTGCCGCCGTACTTGTCCTCGATGTCCTTCACCGCCTGCTGCAGGCGTGCGGTGTCGCCGCCGGCGGCGGCGCGGTCGACTTCGTCGTAGAGCGCCGAGGCCTGCACGGCCTGGTGGCGCTGCCAGTACTGCCAGCCGTTCCAGGCCGCGAAGGAGCCGAAGACGGCAATCAGGGCCCAGGTGATCAGGTTGCCCCACTGGTTCCAGAAGTGCTTGAGCTCGTCAAGCTGTTCCTGTTCTTCGAGATCTAGGTGTCGTGCCATGTGCTGCCCGGTTGTGCCCCGGGATTGTAGTTACGCTTTGAGAGACCCGGCCCAGGCTTGCGGCTGGTCCAGGGGTTGCAGGACCTGCACGCCGGCGCGCAGGTCCTTGACCGTGACCTTGCCCTGCGCCAGTTCGTCCGGGCCGAAGACCAGGGCGAACTGCGCGCCGCTGGCGTCGGCCTTCTTGAACTGGGACTTCATGCTGCCCGGGCCGTCGGCGCCACCGGCATGCTGCAGCACGTTCACGCCCGCGGCGCGCAGCGATTCAAGCGTGGCGACGACCGTCGGCAGCGCCGTACCGGGCGGGACGACGGCGTAGGCGTGCGGCGCGCTGCCGGGAACGGGGACCGCCAGCTCCTGCAGCAGCAGCAGCAGGCGCTCTATGCCCAGCCCGAAGCCGACGGCCGGGGCCGGCTTGCCCCCCAGCTGCTCGATCAGGCCGTCGTAGCGGCCGCCGCCGCAGACCGTGCCCTGCGAGCCGAGCTGGTCGGTCACCCACTCGAACACGGTCAGGTTGTAGTAGTCCATGCCGCGCACGAGGCGCGGGTTGATGCGGTATTCGAGCCCGACCGCGTCGAGCACGGCCCGCACCGCGCCGAAGTGGGCCAGCGAGGCTTCGCCCAGGAAGGCCAGCAGTTGGGGCGCGCCCTCGATCAGGGCCTGCAAGGCCGGGTTCTTGCTGTCCAGGATGCGCAGCGGGTTGCTGTGCAGCCGGCGCTGCGAGTCGGCGTCGAGCGCGGCTGCGTGCTGCTCGAAATAACGCACCAGCGCCTCGCGGTGGGCCCGGCGCTCGTCCGGCTGGCCCAGGCTGTTCAACTCCAGCCGCACGTCGCGGCCTTCCACCAGGCCCAGCTCGCGCCACAGGGCGCGCGCCATCAGGATCATCTCGGCGTCGACGTCCGGCCCGGCAAAGCCGAGGGCCTCCACATCGAGCTGGTAGAACTGCCGGTAACGCCCCTTCTGCGGCCGCTCGTGGCGGAACATCGGGCCGACCGTCCAGATGCGCAGCGGGCCGTTGTACAGCGCGTTGTGCTCGATCATGGCGCGCACGATGCCGGCGGTGGCCTCCGGCCTCAGGGTCAGCTTGTCGCCGTTCATGGAGTCGGTGAAGGAATACATCTCCTTCTCGACGATGTCGGTCACCTCGCCCAGGCCGCGCACGAACAGCGCGGTCGGCTCGACGATGGGCGTCAGCAGGTACTGGTAGCCGTAGCGCGCCAGCACCGCCCGCACGGTGGTTTCGAACCACTGCCACAGGGCGGAGTCCGGCAGCTTGTCCGTGCGCGGCACCGACGGCGGCAGGATGTCGTTCATGCCTTTGACGGCAACGAGCTTTTCCGCCTTCTTCGCGGCGGGCTTGGTCTCAATGGTCATGTCGCTCAGGCGGCTTCGGCCACTTGTTTGCCGAAGCGCTTCTCGATGTAGTTCTCGACGATCTGGTGGAACTCGTTGGCGATGTTGTCGCCGCGCAGCGTCAGCGCCTTCTGGCCGTCGATGAAGACGGGGGCCGCCGGCGCCTCGCCGGTGCCGGGCAGGCTGATGCCGATGTCGGCGTGCTTGCTCTCGCCGGGGCCGTTGACGATGCAGCCCATCACGGCCACCTTCATCTTCTCGACGCCCGGGTACCGGGCGCGCCAGACCGGCATCTGCGCGCGCAGGTAGTCGTCGATCTGCTTGGCCAGTACCTGGAAGGTGGTGCTCGTGGTGCGGCCGCAGCCCGGGCAGGCTGTGACGCTGGGCACGAAGCTGCGCAGGCCCAGGGCCTGCAGGATCTCGGCGGCGATCAGCACTTCCTGCGTGCGCGACTCGCCCGGCTGCGGCGTCAGCGACACGCGGATCGTGTCGCCTATGCCTTCCTGCAGCAGGATGCCCAGCGCCACGGCGGAAGCGGCCGTGCCCTTGGTGGCCATGCCGGCTTCGGTCAGGCCCAGGTGCAGCGGGTAGTCGCAGCGCTTGGCCAGCTCGCGGTAGACGGAGATCAGGTCCTGCACGCCACTGACCTTGCAGGACAGCAGCACCTGCTCGTGCCGCATGCCGAGTTCCTCGGCCAGTTTCGCCGACTGGATCGCGGACGTGATCAGCGCCTCGTACATCACGGACTTCGCGTCCCAGGGCGTGGCGCGCAAGGCGTTCTCGTCCATCATGGACGCCAGCAGTTCCTGGTCCAGGCTGCCCCAGTTGACGCCGATGCGCACCGGCTTGTCCCACTTCAGGGCGGCCTCGATCATCTGCGCGAACTGCCGGTCCTTCTTGTCGCCCTTGCCCACGTTGCCGGGGTTGATGCGGTACTTGGACAGCGCCTCGGCGCAGGCCGGGTAGTCGGTCAGCAGCCGGTGGCCGTTGTAGTGGAAGTCGCCGATCAGCGGGACATCGATGCCCATGCGATCGAGCTGCTCGCGGATGTAGGGCACCTGCTGCGCCGCTTCGGGCGTATTGACCGTGATGCGCACCAGCTCGGAGCCGGCCACGGCGAGTTCCTTTACCTGGATCGCGGTGCCGATCGCATCCACCGTGTCGGTGTTGGTCATGGACTGCACCCGCACCGGCGCATCGCCGCCCACCGTGACCACGCGCGCGCCCCAGGCCACGCGGGCCTGGACGGAGCGGCGGGGCGCGGGTGCGGCGGGTTCGACAGGCAGGCAGGGGGCGGTCATGGTGAACTCACTTGACTTCGAAACGGGCCACGTTGTCGCGGGACACGGGCCCCAGGTTGAACGGCTTGCCGCGCACCTGGACCTCGGTCTGCTCCACGCTGCCGATGGTGACCGTGAGCGGCAATGCGCCGCTGGCGCCGGCCGTTTCGCCGGGTTGCATCAGCCGCCGGAACACCGGGCTGCCGTTGGCATCGGTCACCTGGATCCAGGAGCTGCCGCGGGTGTGGAAGGTGACGATGCCCTTGGCCGGCAGGGCCGCGGCGCTGGCCGCCGAGGCAGCGGCCGGCGCCAAGGCAGCGGCGGCTGCTGCGGGCACGGCGGATGCCGCGCGGG